>JAIOTR010000432.1 GCA_021106665.1 Bacteroidales bacterium | reverse complement strand
AACTGGGATGATAAAGTCAAAGACCATTTCCATGAATTTCAGATGTACGACCCTTATATTACAAAAGAATTCAGAATTGATGACCTACTGTGCCATCGCTCAGGGCTTATTACTTTCGATGGTGATTTGTTATGGTATGGCTCGGACTATGACCGAAAAGAGATTGTACGACGAATTCGTTACAGAAAAAACGAAAACGGTTTCAGAGAAAAATTCGGATACCAGAATGTGATGTATATAACAGCCGGTGAGCTTATTGAGGAAGTAAGCGGGAAAACCTGGGATGAGTTTATACAGGAAAAGATTTTCGAACCGTTAAACATGACATCAACTTCCACAACAAATTCCAGCTTTACTGAGAATATGAACATTGCATACCCACACATTGATGGAGAGCCTCTTGAATTTTTGAATTATGATAATTGTGGGCCTGCCGCCTCCATAAATACATCAGTTGATGACTTGCTTAAATGGGTTGAGTTGATGCTTAATAAAGGTGTATATAAAAACGATACAATATTTTCTGAGAAGGAATATTACACTTTAACATCTCCGCACACAATTTTAAATGCCGGGCCGGGTGAAAAAATTAATGGCACACATTTTTATTCCTATGGACTTGGTTGGTTTATTTATGATTATCAAGGCAGGAAAATTATTCAACATGGTGGTGGGTTGCCGGGATTCCATTCGAAAGTAGTATTTATCCCTGAAGACTCCGTGGGATATGTGATACTGGCAAACCAGTTATCAGGATTAGTTCCGGCAATTGATAAAAAAATATTGGATTTTCTTTTATTAAAACCGGAAAAGCAGGACGAAGCTAAAGATTGGGCTTCAATTTACCTGCAGGGAAAGAAAAAGCAGGAAGAAAGAAAAATGGCCAAAGAAAAAGAAAAACTTGAATCAAGGATTTCTGGAACAGAGCCTTCACTTGAACTTAACAAATATACTGGAATTTATGAAGATGAGATGTATGGTACTGCAGAAATTAAGTTGGAAAACGATCAGCTTCACTTAACGCTTTTGCCCTCAAAGAAACTCTTCACAAGTAAAATGGAACATTGGCAAAACAATACATTCAGGATTAAATTCAATGATCCGTTCTTACCGGAAGGATTTGTAAGTTTTAAGATAGATAAGATTGAAGGAGTACAGCACTTTACTATTGACCTTGAAAATCCTGATTTCCATTTTTACAAATTGAAATTCGAAAAAGTGAAGTAAAAAAAATAGCGGATCAGGTTCTCAAATAAGAAGCTCCATTAATATCAACAACACAACCTGTTAAATAATCTGTTCCTTCAGATGCCAGAAAAAGAATTGTCCGGGCAACTTCTTCAGGTGTACCGATTCTTTTTAGAGGGCTTTGATTCCTGATCTCCTCCCCTCTTTCTCCTACCATGATATCTGCTGCCATATCCGTATCGATAAATCCAGGGGCAACTGTATATACAAAAATGTTGTATTTGGCAAGAGCCCTGGCCATCGACTGACCGAATGCATTCATACCGGCTTTGCTGGCTCCATAAGCCGGTGAATCAGGTTCCCCGCGAAAAGCGCCCCGTGATGAAACATTGATGATCTTGCACCCTCCATTGTCTTTCATTGCTTTTGCAACGAGAAAAGAACAATTGGCTGCACCTGTCAGGTTTGTATTCAGAATTTTATACCAGGTCTCCTGCCATTGATCATAGGATAATCCCATAATGTCAAACTCTTCTGCCACTCCAGCATTGTTCACAAGCACATCAATTTTACTATAAGTCTGTATACATTTTTTGATCAATTGATCTACCTGTTCAGGATCGGAAATATCAGCCTGCATCTTCATGTGGTTCCCATTGCCCAAAAATTCCAGGGTTTTTTTAGCTGCCTTTTCATTCTTATGATAATGAACGATTACTGTTGCCCCGGCTTCGGCAAACATTTTAGCTGCTGCTTTTCCTATCCCCCGGGATGCGCCAGTAATCAGGGCTATTTTATTATTAAAAGCGAGGTTCATTATTGTGATTGTTTTGATGCTGATTATCAAACTATTTGAACACCCTTATTAGATGTAAATGTTTTATAAACTTTAGTAAAATTGGGATTTGAAGAAAATCGTTTCTCCATTAAATCAGCTATATCATCTTGTTTACCAGCAGGAGTAAATGCAATCACCGATGATCCACCACCACTTATAGTACAACCATAAGCTCCCATATTAATTATTTTTCGTTTAATATCCCAGTAATCCGGAATAGCAGCTCCCCTCACAGGTTCATGAATAAAATCCAGACTGATAGCCTTACCAAATTCTACCATATCTTTTGTATGAATGGCATGAATAACCCTTGAACAACGAGCCATCTGTTCCTTTAATTTCTCCTGTCCAATTTCATAAGTAATGAAACCTCTTGTTGTGCGTTGACTTTTTCTTATTGCAGCCAGAACTACAGGTATATCCGGCAATTCAAGATTCAGAACATCAATCGGATTATAACTTTTTACAAGAATAAAACCACCCAACAAAGCAGCAGCTACATTATCGGCATGGGGTGAGCCGCCTGATGCCACCTCCCCTTTACGGGCAAAATCAATCATTTCGTTTTTTGACAAATTGAGGTTTAACAACTTATTAAGCCCAAAAATTGTTGCTGCAGCCGAAGCGCCAGTCGTTCCCAACCCGCCACCGGAATTCATTCTTTTGATTATTTTAATTTTAACTCCTTTACCGATATTTTTCTTTGCAAACAATTCTAGTGCAGCCAGTCCGGCGGAATTATCTTTAACTTCCGTAGGAATATTCTGGATATTATTTTCAATGTCAATAGTTATCTTACCGCTATCATTAGTTGAAATTTCAAACTCATCAAAAGGTTCTTTTAAGGCAAGGGCAAATATATCATAACCAGGTCCTACATTGGCGCTTGTAGCTGGAACCCGGACTTTGATTGATCTCATAAGTTAAGCATTTAGAAAATTATCTGGAACTGGGATTAAGGTTGGTTCAAATTCCTTTCCTTGTTGAGCTTCAATTAACTTCTTAGCTACATCTCTTGCTATTCCAATTGTTTCTGTAATTGTTCTTCCCTGAGAAATTAATCCTTGTATATCACTAGAGGTTGCTAAGTAAACTCCCTCCGGTAATTTTTCAATATGAATATTAATTATTCTCTCCATTTTTTCATAATTTGTTTATTACAAATTTACTGAATATTTAAGAAATCAAATCTTTTATAGCACTCCCCTTTCTTCAAGAAGTGATTTCAATATTTCAGTTTTCCCTTCACCCAAAGGAGTAAGCGGAAGTCGCAATGAACCATTGATTAACCCCATTAATTCTAATGCTTTTTTAGCAGCCATGGGGTTGGTTTCAAAACGGAAAGCTTCAAACAGGGGATAATAATCCACATGAATTTTCCTTGCTTTTTCATTTTCTCCTGCAATGGCAAAATCAATCATCTTTCTCATTACGTCGGGAATAGCATTTCCTGCAACTGTAAAAGAACCGCTTCCACCAAATGCAACGGTTGGATAAGCCGTTGTATCTTTTCCGGTAAACACATCAAAATCATCATCACGGGTCAGGTAAATGACTTTTGCCAGGTGGTCTAATTGTTTATTACCATCTTTAGTGGCAACAATATTTGGGTGTTTGGCAAGCGTTGCAGTCATTTCAGGAGTAAGTTCAACACCTGTCCTGCTTTTAGCGCTATGTAAAATAATTGGTACCGGCGAAGCATCAGCCAGTTTTTCGTAGTAATCGATTAAGCCTTCCGGTTTTGGAAGAATAAGATACGGAGTGTAGGAAACAATATAATCCACTCCCAAATCAGCATACATTTTTACCCTGTCAAGCGACTTATCCAACCGCATACCAACTATATCCGGCATAACTGGAATTTTTCCATTTGCTTCTTCAACAATAATTTCAACTACTCGTTTCACTTCATCTTCATCCAATAAGGTATTTTCACCTGTAACTCCAAGTGGGGCTATTCCATGAATACCTGCTTCAACCTGCCTTCTTACAAGCTTTCTAAGGGCTTCTTCATCCAAAGAATAGTCTTCTTTGAACGGTGTGACCAATAATGTGTATGCACCTTTTTTCATATCAATATTTATTTTTTGCAAAGTTCAATAAATTAACAGTGAGACACAATAAATATTATTTGGGATTTAAGTTTT
>JAIOTR010000508.1 GCA_021106665.1 Bacteroidales bacterium | reverse complement strand
TTAATATCCCAGGCTTTTTCAATATCCATGATACTTTTAAGCGGATAATTCCTGATGATCAAATCAATTGTAAAGGCATTGTAAGCATTTATCCAGTAGGTTAGTTTTTCATTGTTTTTCCATGAATCATCCGGCGTATTTTGGCCCAACATTTCAAGATAAGCCTGGAACTTGGCTTTTTCTTTGATCAATCCGGAATAATCAACCATTCCGTTGGTGTTAACGAATTTATTAAGCAGTGCATTCCATTCGCTATGACTGATTTTATTGTCAGCCGGATTTCCTGAAAATGCCAATCCTGAAAATAGAAGGAATGGTAAGAGTAAAATTATTATTAACGTTTTTTTCATCTTAATTTCATTTTTTTTTGTTATATAAAGAAATGGTGAATAATCTTTTCAAATGACATGCCAGCCCATATTAAGTTCCTGATATTAAGTTCTTAATGCTAAAATATATGAATTTTATTTCCCATTTAAATGTGATTTTAATAGAATATTGGGAAACCTAAGTGGTACGAATTACTCATCATTTTGAAGGAATAATGTATCAGAACTATTCAAGTGTCGACCTGAAGTTGTCAATTTTCTCTAGCAACTTGTTGAAGAACCTGTTTCGTTCTTTTGCATTTACCGAACTGATAAGGATTGATTCTTTTAAAATTCCTTTCAGATAGTTTTCTACACTTTTACAGAAAGCTTTGTCGGTAGTAACAAGTAGGCTTAGAACATTATAAGTAAGATATGTTGCTGTAAATTTATCTGTTTTAACGAAGATCGTATTATCATTTAAAACCACTTCATTTTCATAAAAACGGTAGCTGTTTTCTACACCCTGTGGTTCTGTGCCATACAAAAATTTAAATCCCAGTTCTGCTTGTTTTTTTATATGCTCAATCCAGATGTATAACTTATCGCATAAAATTCGAATATCTTCCTTTTTTTCAAACAGACCTGATACCCAATAATGCTCAATTTGTCTGAAAGTAATATTGAACGTGTCCTCATTCCAGATTTCAATTGTAGGTATTTTTATTGATGCTGCCAGTATTTGTTCACCAATGGTTTTGATCTCTTCATCAAAATCACTGATTGCAAATTTTTTGTTGGCGTGCTGAGGAAACTGAAATAAAGTTTTTTCCCAGAAAAACATTTTAAAAGCTGCTATCTCAGGGAATTGAAAGTATTGAAAAATTGGTGGGTCTTTGGCTGCATAAATAATTTCATTTGTAGATGAATGTTGGATTTTCTTTAAATCATCACGTATAATTTTTAGCCACTTCTTAACACCAATTTCAGGCGGAATAATGGGAACATGTTTAAAGACAACATTGTTACTTTTTAGATTAAATAAAGCATCAACCGAGAGCTCAAAATGCCGGCTGACTTTATTCAGTTCACCCATTGAAAGAGACTTTTCGCCCCTGATTCTTCGGTATGCACTATCGTAACTAATTTCTAATAATTCTGAAATTTCATCTACCAAAGATAAATGGGAAGGAAGCTTCTCTTTAATTTGTTGAAAAAGAATAGTTTGAAGTTCCATAACTTTAGGATTGAATTCAAAGGTAATAAATTTTTGCAATTATCAATAATATAGGCAACTAAATATATTATAGAACCCTATGTGGCATCTGGAAAAATGTACTATATTGTGTATCCATTTTTTCCCGTTATAGGTTTAATATAAAAACAAGATAATTAAATGTCCATAAAAATTAGGCAGATAACCAAAGAGCGTGTTAAGATACAATTGATTACGTTTTCATTATTAATCTTATTATCTGGATCTAACCTTATTGATCAATCACCAAATATTTTCTATTTTGCAAAATCCTCTTTATATTCCTGGGCTGGTGATATTCGATTAATTATCAATCACTCTTATCCAATTACCCATCATCAAATAAGTATAGTTTGTCAACAACTTCAACCGGGTGATATTATTTTAACCAGGCGCAATGGATTTGTTTCAAATCTTTTTATTCCCGGCTACTGGACACATTCAGCATTGTATATTGGTCCGGAGGCAGAAGCAAATTTTACAAATGATCCTTGTGTAATTGAAGCACTGAGCGAAGGGGTTACCCTCCGGACACTTGAAGAATCATTGCAGGCGAATGCATTTATCATCTTTAGACCAATCGTTCTAAAAGAGGATATTGATTTAGCCATCGAAAATGCATTTAGCCAAATAGGAAAACCTTATGATTATGATTTCGATTTTAGCACCCACGACAAACTTTCATGTACTGAATTAATTTATCGTTCATACGAGCATGCCCAGATAATAATTGTGCATGACCTTTTTGGAAGACTTTTTACAACTCCAAATGATATCATTGAAGATTACAATAACCAAAAAGGATTCAAAAATCAAAAACTTAAATTTGTTTTACAAATGGACGAAAAGGGAGTTATAGAGATTAACAATGACAAGTTACTGGCCGAAACAGTAAAGTTCTCACATTTAGATCCCCGATAATTAAAGAGGCGATACCAGGGTTTATAAATTAGAATCAGCAATTCCACCCATCTGGGCCCGACATGAAGACTAAAAGAAAATATTCCAGTTCTGCATATCTTTTTGCAGAGCTAAACAAAGATTATTAAATATCAATATTCAAGAAAATTAGATTTGCAAAAATTCCCATAATCAAGATTTTTTTATTCTCAATTGCATTTTTTCAGTTTGTAATAAATTACCTCCCTGCAAATAACTAAAATATACAATTAATCGGAAATGCCTTGTATTTATTCGTTTTGATCAGCCTCTCTCTGACATTAATTTTGTTTCAGTTCATTAAATTATTAACTTAAAAAATTAAGGTTATGAAAACAACAAACTTACTACTGAAAATTGTTCTCCTGAACATCCTGCTTTTTAGCCAAAGTATTTATGGTAATAAATTAGTTACTGATTTACAGGCTGGACAAAACCCGCAATCAAATAAAAATTTTCGAATGGATATAATGGGTGGGTTTGGTTTACCCGATTTTTTGCATGGAGGGTTAAGGGCACATCTCGGGACCAACTACAGACTTGGTTTTACTGTTGGTTCTCTTCCAATGAATAATGAGGAGGAAGGAGTTTTTACCTTTTCCTTAGATAACTATGCGACTTTAAACCGTAATGGGAAACCTGCAAAAAATCCATGGTATTTCAGATTCGGAGTAAATTATATTAGGTGGGAAACGGAAAGAGAAATTACAAAAGATACACACCTGAATTTCAGTTTTGGCAAAGAGGTAGCAATTATAGATTTGTTTGGGTTTAATATAGATGCCGGATTAAATATTCCGATCAACCATAAAGAAGAGCGGAAAGTACCTGAAACTTCATCATGGTTTGATTTCGACATCTATGAACCCGCTGTCTTTCCTAGTCTGAGAATTGATCTTTATTTCCGTTTTTAAAAAGAAAGGAGGAAAATCATGAAAAAACTTACATTAACATTAGTGATGAGCAGTTTATTGATAACTGCCTTGCCTGCTCAAGAACAAGGGAATTCAGGCACCCTTAAAATTAAGAACTGGTCGGTTGCAACATATGTAGGCTGGTCGGTTGGAGGCCCATGTAAACAAACTGAAGAAGCTATGATCATTAATGGATTTGACGATAATAGAAGTGGTGGTGGCTGGTTTGGCGGATACAGTATAGATCATCCTTATACTGAAAGAAATCCTAAACCTTCTTTGATGATTAGTATAAAGTATTATCTAAAAACTCCATTTACAATTGGAATCGCAGGAGGATTTACAGAACTTGGAAGTACACATGGATACAAGAAAGAAGATTCTGGCGGGAAAATAGACATTGATTTTTCAGTCTATAATATCTCTC
>JAIOTR010000168.1 GCA_021106665.1 Bacteroidales bacterium | reverse complement strand
CTGCATCGGTGATCTCAGCCAGTTTTCCGAAAAGTCTCACATATCCTTTTTGAATAACTGTTTTGTATTCATACCAAAATTCAAAAAGATCGCCCATGATATAAATTTCTTGTGCATCTGCTTTTACTTCATCCAACCAGTTTATAAAAAGTCTCTCTCTTTGCAGGCTTTTTTCTTTAGTGGGCACACCGAAATGACAATCGGAAATGAAATAAATTTTTTTATTTGGTGATAATACAGTCAAAATAAGTAATTAGTTTTATAAGTGCCTAAAGTTCAGAGTGCATAGAGTGCCTAAAGTATGTTAAATTAATTTTTCAACTTTAAATACTCCAAACTTTAGCTCACTTAAGGCACTATCTTATGCAAATCTATTAAATTAATTCATCAATCTTATTAAGAACAGAATTCAAGTCTTTATCCCGATAAAGAATTTTCCTGTTTTCATCTACAATATAATAATACGGGAGTTCTTCTGCTAAATTGTATTCTTTCTTCACCTTCGAATCCAATCCTTTCAACTCACTTCCATTGATCCACGGCAATCTGTCCAGGTTTAATGCACCCTTCCAGACTTTTTCATTTTCATCCAACGAAACACCCAGAATCTCCATATTACTTTCTTTGAATTTTGGATATAACGAAACAAGTTTACGGTTATCCTGCCTTGACTTTGCATTCCAGCCTGCCCAGAAATATATTAATACCTTTTGTCCTGAAAGGTCTTTCAATGAAATAAACTGTCCGCTTGTATCTTTCAAAACAATATTTGGCGCTTTGTTGCCAGGTTCCAATTTCTTATCTGCATAAAAACGCTCAAATTTGTCACCCCTGATTTCCTCTACCCTCTTGTGATGATCAATGGTATGTTTATTCTCCGGATGATTAACCATCAGTGCACTGTCAATTTTGTGGAAATAAATAAAATCCTCCACCTCATCCAAAACTACGTTATTTCCAAGTTTTCGATTCAAAACAATAAGTGACGCTAATGAACCGGAATTTTGTTCAATGAAATTTATAACATATTCCCTTTGAGCTTCAAACACATTCATATAAACAGAATCAAGATCCTGCTTTATTTCAAGGAAATTTTCCAATCCCCGGCTTTCTTGAAAAACGATAGCTAAAGAATCCACTATCATTTTCTGATTCTTCATGAATTTTTCAAAATCCATTAAAAACTTAGAGCCAGCAGAGCCTTCAATCATACATCCATTCTCAAATAAAGCCTCGCCTGAATTTATCTCAACATTTTCTTCTTTCTCAACCAATAATAATATATAGTTTTCCCTGGTCGTCCTTAAAACATAGAAACCTGCATCTTCAATATCCACTTCGAAATCAAATGCTCCATCCCTATCAATTTCTGCGGAATCAATCAAATTGGATTTCCTTACATCCAGTTCTTCCAGAAAAATATATTCACCGGAATGTTTAGGTAATTGACCCAATATATGAATAGTCCCTGATTTTTTTTCGGAGGAGCAGGCAATTATCGCCAAAAATAGAATGAAGATAAAATTCCTAAACATAAACTTCCAATTCGTGACAAAAATACAAAATGTGCCATTTATGATTTAATTGAATATTAAAATCAGCAACGAAAGCAATTTTTATCTATTTTCGACAAACAAAATCAACATTATGCCAGTTAATAGAATATCTCTTATAATTCTCCTCTCTATTTTCTTTGGCATTTCATTTTCTCAAAATATTTTTATTCTGGAAAAACCCGGCACCATTAAAAATTACAAATATTACCAAAACAGCAAAATCAAAATAAAAACTCATGCATCGGATACAATCATAAAAGGCACCATAACTTTTATTAGAGATAGTAGCATTATTATTGATTATGCCAATGAAATTTTACTGAATGACGTGGCTTTAATATATAAGAAACGATGGGGGTTTTCTTTTTTGCAAACTTTATTTTTTGCCGCCGGTGGACCTTACTTATTAATTAGTATGCTAAACGGATTAATTAATGATGATAGCCCGATCATTCCGAAAGAAACCCTGATTATAAGCGGAAGCCTGATAGTTGCCGGCATAGCACTAACCCCACTTACTACGCGCAGGTGTAAAATCGACAACAAAAAATGGAGGGTAAAGATCCTCGATTTCACAGAATAAATTCCATTAACTTTGAATTGAACAAAATCTTTATTTATGAGTTTTTATTTATTGTAAATCTAAATATTAAAAAAATGAAAATTAGAAATTCCGGATTATTTGTTTTATTACCAGTTCTAACTGGTGCATTTTTAATGCTGACTGCATTTGGATCTTTGGATTCAAATCCTTTGGGAGATGTTACTCCTGAAGAAACAATTACTATTCCTGATGATATTCAGGGGATCTTTGATAAATCATGCTTCGGCTGTCATAATTCAGAGTCCACATCCGACAAGGCAAAGAAAAAACTCCTGCTTGACCAGTTTACCGAATTATCGAAAGTAAAACTGATCGGAAAACTTAGTGAAATAGCTGAGACTGTGGAAAAGAATGAAATGCCACCTGAAAAATTCCTTTCAAAATACCCTGACAAAGCGCTGACCAACGATGAAGCAAAACGATTGAAGGAGTGGGCGGATAAAACTACCGATGACTTAATGAAATAACCTTTTTATGAAAAAAATTATTAAAATTCTTCTGATCTTTTTTTTAGGGATCTTTGTAATAATTCAATTTATACCCTCCGGAAGGCCGGGAAATGAACCGGTTGCCGGACAGGATATTTTCGAGATAGCCTCAATTCCAGACGATGTCGGAGTATTACTTAAAAATGCCTGTTTCGACTGTCATTCACAATCTGTAAAATATCCCTGGTACTCCTATGTTGCACCGGTTTCATGGTTGGTTGCCAGAGATGTAAAATTTGGCCGCGAAAATCTTGATTTTGGCAAATGGGGGGAACTTTCGAAAAGGGATAAAATGAAAATTCTTGGTGAAATCAGTGATGAGGTGGGTGACGGTTTTATGCCCATGCAAATTTACATAACCATGCACTCGGAAGCCAATCTATCGGATGAAGAACGGGAATTGATTGTTAACTGGGCTGAAGAATTAGCAGAGAAAATTTTTGAAGAGTAAAGATGTCTGATTTATTATAATCTAATTTCTCCAAAAGGAGTCCTACGGTCAAATATCTAATTTCTCGATCATCTCTTTTATTACCAATGTCATCTTAGGTTCTACCAAACTTGCAGCATCAATTACATCATCGTGAGAAATTTCCACGATCTTGCCTTCCACTCCCAAATCTGAAATCACCGAAACAGCAAATACCGGCAATGACATATGCCTGGCTACAATCGCTTCAGGAACCGTTGACATACCAACTGCATCTGCTCCAAGGATTCGGATAAATTTGTACTCTGCCAGCGTTTCAAAAGTAGGCCCGGTAACAGCTGCATAAACACCTACCTGGAAATGGATATTATGTATCCGTGCTATTTTGATAAATTGACGGATAATTTTTTTATCATAGGTTTCACTCATGTCAGGAAAACGGGGACCTAATCCGCTATCATTTTTGCCAATTAATGGATTATCACCCATCAAATTGATATGATCCTTTATCACCATTAAATCGCCAATCTCATAATCCGAATTAACACCACCGGAGGCATTGGAGAGAATAAGCAATTTTATTCCAAGGTGTTTCAGCACTCTTATCGGAAAGGTAAGGTCCTGCATGGAATAGCCCTCATAATAGTGAAAGCGCCCCTGCATGGCCACAACATTTTTTCCTCCAAGTTTACCGAATATCAATTTTCCCTCATGCCCTTTTACCGTTGATACCGGGATATTCGGAATATCGTTATAAGATATTGTAGCTTCTGCCTTAATTTCTTTCACCAGCCCACCAAGTCCTGTTCCCAGAACTATTCCGATTACAGGTTTAAAATCAATCTTCCTTTGTATATACTTCGTTGTTTCTTGTATTTTTTTTAACATAGTCGATTATTTGTTTATTAAATCTCTGTTTGTCATCTTTGTGAAAAACAATCTCAATCGGCACATAACAAACCGGATAATTCCTGAATATTTTCATTAATTCCGGTTTTTGCAGCCTCATGGTATCTTTCTCAGTGGTGACGATAATCTTATTTTGAGTCACAATATTATCAAATATTTCAACAATCCTGGTGATATCTTTTGCCTTATATTGATGATGATCAGGAAATATAACCGTTTCCAGCTCATCACAAAGATTTTTTAAGTAAAATTCAAGCGGATACGAATTAGCAATACCGGCAAACAAAAGAATTTTGTAATATTTGCTTTTCGGATCCGGTGTAAACTTTAAACCTGGAACCTGTCTGAATTTTCCATGTTGAATGTACGAAAAGTAAAGTTTTTGGTTGGTACCAAGTTTTATTTCATCTACGATCCTTTTCCTGGTTATAGGAGATAAAGTTTTGTAGGTTTTTGTTACAACGATGATATCCGCTCTTTTTGCCCCAGAACGGAATTCCCTCAAAGTTCCGGTTGGGACAGGATAATCACCGGTATAAAGTTTATGAAAGTCCGTCAACAAAACAGAAAGTCCCGGCTTTACATAACGGTGCTGAAATGCATCATCTAGAATTATCGCTTCAACATTAGGAACATCCTTTTGTATTTGTGCAATTCCCCTTGCCCGTTTCTCATCTACAGCTACTGTAACTTCATCAAATTTTAATTGAAACTGAAAAGGCTCATCTCCTATATCTTCCGAATTTGAATTCTCACTCGCCAGGACAAAACCTTTTGATTTCCTTTTGTAACCACGGCTTAAGGTTGCAATTTTATAATCATCCTTCAGCAAGCGAACCAAATATTCCACCTGTGGTGATTTACCAGTTCCGCCCATTGAAAGATTGCCAACGGAAATAACTGGAATATCAAAAGATTTTGATGGAAGTATTTTCCAGTCAAATAGTTTATTACGGAACCAAACTATAATTCCATACAATAAACTCAATGGTAATAATATTATGCGCAACAGGTTCACATGGTAAAATTACGAATAGTTTTATAATAGAAAAAATCCTAAATTTGTGTGGTAGTTTTTGTTAAACCCAAATTTATTCACAATGAAGCAATTGAATCTGGTTTTTGCATTTATTCTGATTGTTCAAATTCCTGCAACTTACGGTATCTATTATAAAATCGAAGATTATACCTCGTGGGATAGAATGGTATCGCTAGATATAAGAGGAGATTTTGTTTACACAGTTAACTATTATGCATTTTTTGAAATTATCGATGTTTCTGATCCCGGGCATCCTACACAAGTGTCAAGCCTAAATCTAATTGATCATGTTCCAGGTGTTCAGGGAAGAGTAGTTGTTTCTGATACATTGGCATTTGTTTTGGGACAAAATTACATTCATGTTGTAGATGTTTCCGATCCCGAAAATCCTGTTTGCATTTCTGTCTGGGATTATTCATGGTCTGCAGATATTGAAATTTCAGGAAACCTGGCATATATTGCAAGTCATTTTGAGTTCAGGATATTGGACATTTCCAATGTACAATCACCACAATCCCTGGGTTATATACCTGGAGAGATGAATGGAATTTGTAAAAAGGATAATTCAATATTTGGAGTAAAAGCCGGCAGTCCGGTCAGGTTGAGAGTGATTGATGTAGAAGACCCACAAAATCCCATACTTATAACAAATTTTGAGCTAACTGGTAATAATGCAGGAGTGGGTGGAGATATAGAAATCTCTGGTTCAAATACCTATATTGTTAATGGTAAAAACTTTTGGAGCGTAGATATTTCTGATCCCTATATTCCTGTGATCACTGATAATATTTTAGCTTCAAAGATAATATACAAAATTGGTATTGATGGCAATAAGGCATTGTTCACTCAATCCTACTCGGGTATTAAAGTAATTGACATTACAAATCCGTATGAATTATCTGAACTTGGATACTATGATACGCCAGGTGTAGCCGAGCAAGTCATGGTTTCCGGAAACATTGCTTACATCGCAAATAGTTACTCGGGCTTGCAGATTGTTGACATTAGTGACCATACTAATCCCTTTTATTTAAGCTCATTACAAACAAATAAAGAGGCAAAAGGATTTGATACTTATAATAATCTCCTTTATCTGGCAGATGGTCAAAATGAAGTTAATATAGTAGATATTTCCAATGTGCTTGATCCAACAATATTAAGTACTTTTTCTTTTGGTTATGGCCCTCCTGTCGGCATATCCATCTACAACAACAGGCTTTGTTTAAGCAATACTTATTCCTGGTCGGAATTATTCTTTATTGATATTTCTAATCCGGGAAATCCAGTTGTAAATTATGCTATTGACTATTCATATCTATTATACCAATCAATAGCAGTATATCAAACCGATAATCACATTTTCGCAGGAGCATATGACACCTTGAGCATATATGATGTTTCAGATTTCAATTATCCTACACTTATTTCAAAATATCAAACACAGTCAATTATTACTGATATTCAAGTATCAGGAAACTATGCATTTGCATCAATGGGTGAGGATGGCATTGAGGTTATTGATATTGAGTATATGACAGTGCCCCAGTATTCCAATTCCTTTGACACTCCTGGTGAGGTAGTTAAAATTTTGGTACATGAAAATGCTTTAATTATTTCCGACAGGGATGAAGGAGTTCAAATATATGAGATATCTGATCCAACTGATCCATTACTGATTGCATCATTAAAGCCAAATTCTAATACAGACTTTCGGATAAAACCACTAATTGTAAATGATAAAATGATTATTGTTGACAGGGAATGGAATGAAATCTTCACCTATGACATTTCAGATATTGATAACATACAATTATTGAATTCAGAAAAAGTAAATTTTGAAATTTATGAACTGGCCTACTATAATGATTTGCTAGTTTGTTCATTAAATGATAATGGCCTGATTTTCTTGAATAACTCTATACTGGTATCAGATAAAAAAGAGGAGGCAGCCGGAAACAAATTCAGCAATTTTGATATTTTTCCAAATCCTGTAAATCATCAGGCTATTTTGCGTTTGAATTTATCATCTCCCATATCAATTAAAATATCCATTTATAATACTGCCGGCAGTTGCATTAAAAGCTGGCAATTTAATGATGAGCGATCTGGCCAAAATGAATTTGTACTGAATTTAGCCAACATGTCAACAGGAATTTATCTATGCAGCGTTAAGGTGGGGAATGAAACAATGACAAAAAAAATGATCAAGATCAAATTATGAAAAGATGTTGGTATAATATAGCCTCCTTGTTTATTCTTTTAAAACGAATATTTGAT
Organism: Bacteroidales bacterium; assembly: GCA_021106665.1. Taxonomy (GTDB): domain Bacteria; phylum Bacteroidota; class Bacteroidia; order Bacteroidales; family JAADJA01; genus JAADJA01. Next base: position 2,084 of record JAIOTR010000168.1, on the reverse strand, counting down.
ATTTCGATTTCACTGATCAGGAATGGTTTGAAATGCATTTTTCAACTAACTTTGACACTTCAAAAACAGGCAATACATGAAAATCAAAGATATTATAAAACCACTGGAAGATCTGGCGCCATTGTATTTACAGGAATCATATGATAATACCGGCTTACTCATAGGTAATCCTCAAAGTGAAGTTAAAAAAATCCTGATCACACTGGATGTTACGGAAGCATTATTACAGGAAGCCATTGATAAAAAATGCGATCTTATTATCTCACATCATCCATTGATTTTCAAAGGGCTGAAAAGTATTACCGGCAGAAATGCAACAGAACGAATTGTGGAAATAGCCATTAGAAGAGACATTGCGATTTATGCCATCCATACCAATCTCGATAATATGGATAACGGAGTAAATGCAATTCTGTGTAAAAAACTTGGACTAAAGAATACAAAAATTCTCTCTCCCAAAAAGGAACTGCTGCGAAAGTTGGTTACATTCTGTCCGGAGGACCACGCAAAAAAAGTTAGGGAAGCCATATTCGATGCAGGGGCAGGGCATATCGGTAATTATGATAGTTGCAGTTTTAACACTCCCGGAACCGGCTCTTTCCGAGGATCGGAGGATACCAACCCATTTGTGGGTGAAAAGGGCAAACTGCATTATGAAAATGAGGTCAGGATTGAAACAATATATCCGGTATACAGGGAACAGGCTATTCTGAATGCACTTTTCCATGCACATCCCTATGAAGAAGCGGCTTATGATATCTATTTTCTTGGCAATGAATTTAACCGTGTTGGTGCCGGGATGATCGGCGAATTAGAAAAAGAGGTTGACGAAATTGACTTTTTGAATAAAATAAAAAAAATCACCGGTGTAGGGGGGATTAAGCATTCAAAATTGTTGAGCAGGAAAATTAAAAAAGTAGCAGTTTGTGGAGGTTCGGGTAGTTTTTTAATAAACGATGCGAAAAGAACTGGCGCTGATATATTTATTACCGGAGATGTAAAATACCATGACTTTTTTGAAGCAGAAAATAAAATGGTAATCGCTGATATCGGTCATTATGAAAGTGAACAATTTGCAAAAGAATTAATTTATAGTGTTTTAAACGAAAAATTTTCTAATTTTGCAGTCCTTATTTCGGAAACGAATACTAACTCGGTTAATTATTTATAAGTCAAAATATTATGGCAAAAAAAGCGCAAGAAAAAGTAGAGAAAAAAGTGGATAAAAAACCAAAGGCTACGACGGCGAAGAAAGCAAAAACAAAAGTTGAAGAAAAACTTAAAGTGAAAGTTGTAAAAAAAGTTAAAGATAAAGTAGAGGAAAAAACCAAAGCCAAAGTTTCTAAGAAAGTAAAAGATAAAGTGGAAGTAAAACCCAAAGCCAAAGTTGCGAAAAAAGTTAAAGATAAAGTAGAAGATAAGCCCAAAGTAAAACCAATAGAAAAAACTGAAGAGGAAATTACCATTGAACAGAAGTTGATTGCACTTTATTCTTTGCAACAAGTTGATTCACAAATTGACAGAATAAGAATTGTCAGGGGTGAATTACCTTTGGAAGTTCAGGATCTCGAAGACGAAGTTGCCGGACTCGAAACCAGGATAAATAATTTTAAGGAAGACACAGATTCACTTAAATCTCAAATTTCCGATAAAGAAAATGCAATGAAGGAAAGTGAGACTATGATCAAGAAATATGAGAAACAGCAGATGAACGTTAGAAATAACAGGGAATACGATTCACTTTCAAAAGAAATAGAATTCCAGACACTTGAAATACAATTAAGCGAAAAAAGAATAAAAGAGTTCAATTTTAAACTGGAAACAATTAAAGAAGAAATAGATAACTCAAGTGCAGATCTGACTGAAAGAAAAACTGACCTGAAAATAAAAAAAGCTGAATTGAATGATATAGTTGCAGATACAGAAAAAGAAGAAAAAAATCTGTTGACAAGCTCAACTGATAATCAAAAATACATTGAAGAGAGGTTGTTAACTGCCTATCAGCGAATTCGTAAAAATGCGAGAAATGGCCTTGCTGTTGTACAGGTAGAACGTGACGCTTGCGGTGGCTGTTTTAATAAAAT
>JAIOTR010000275.1 GCA_021106665.1 Bacteroidales bacterium | reverse complement strand
GTTATGGGTTAATCGAACAAAAAAAACAGTTAATGGTCATTAGTCAATTATAAATCGAAAATAAACAATCGAAAATAGTCAATAAAAAATGGCGATACAAACAAGAAATAAACGAAAAACCGATTTTAGCATGGCCTCTATGTCCGATATCGTTTTTCTACTGCTGATTTTTTTTATGTTAACTTCCACATTGGTAGCGCCCAATGCCATCAAGTTATTGCTTCCAGCGAGCAACAGCCGTACCATTGAAAAACCTCCGAAAATTATTATTTCTATAAATCATGACCTGGATTATTTTCTTCAGGGGGTGCAGGTTGACGAACAGTCACTTGAAAATGGTTTACTGGGAATGCTCGCAGGAAAAGAAAGCGCTTCCATCCGTCTTGAAGCAGATAAAAATATTCCGGTTCAGTATGTTGTAAATGTCATTGATATCGTTAATAATGTGAACAAGAAATATAATGCAAAGCATAAGGTGATATTGGCTACTAGCCCGAAGAGGTAAGATTTTAGATCTTAGATCTTAGATGTTAGACAAAAGAAACAAGTAAAAAGTACTAATAGCTAATAGTTGGGCGTCATTATACAGACACATAAAAATAAACACAAAATGAAAAACCTTCAAAAAATTATCGTCTTAATTATTACAATTTCTTTTTTAAGTTGTAATTCTAATGTGGACAAAAAGAAATCGGTTGAAAATAATAAAAGTGAATTACAAAAATATGAGATTGTATTTTCAGACTTGAAAGAACATTTAGCAAAAGAAAACGGGAAACTATGGAATCACCAACTTTATGGTCCAATATTGTTAGTAGATGAAAAAAATCAAATAATAATAGCGAACGAACCTGATAGTAACAAAGTTTTATCAAAAAACGGGAAAGTATTTACTGGCTCTTTGCCAAAAGAAATGCTTGTTGCTGAAACAACGATTAATTGGAATGGGAAACTTTGGGCTATGGTTCCGTTACCCCTACCCAAAAATCATAATGAACAATTAAGTATTCTTACTCACGAACTATATCATAGAATTCAGTCAAAAGTTGGTCTTTCAATCCTTCAGCAGAAAAAATGCGACCATTTAGACAAATTGGATGGTAGAATTTATTTAAAACTGGAACTCGAAGCATTGAAAATGGCATTAAGATCAAATGATGAAAATACTCAAACAAGACATATTAAAAATGCTCTACTTTTTAGAGCATACCGACATCAATTATTTCCTAATGCAAAAGAAAATGAAAACTCAATGGAACTTAATGAAGGCATTGCTGAATACACTGGAACTATATTAAGTAACTGGGATGATGAAGGATTAAGAAATCATTACATTCAAGCAATTGATACTTTGTATGAGAACAAAACTTTTGTATGGTCATTTGCATACAGAACTACACCAATCTATGGTTATTACATTAATAAAAAAAATAATGACTGGAATAAGGAAATTAACAATAAAACCGATTTAACTGATTATATCACTACACAATTTAATGTTCAAATCCCTGTCAACTTAAAGGAAACTATTGAAAAAAACAAAAATGAATATTACTATCGAGACATTTATGATTTTGAAATTGAAAGAGAACGAAAACAAAAAGAATTATTGGCGAAACTTGAAATAAAATTTCAATCAAATCCAACTTTAACACTACCCTTTATAAGTATGAATATCAGGTTTAGTCCAGGTAACATAATCCCATTTAAAAATATTGGAACAGTATATCAAAACATTAGAATTACAGACAAATGGGGTTCTTTAACAGCAGAGGACGCATTAGTGGGAAAAATGTGGAAAAAGGCTATTGTCTCTGAACCAACTGAAATATCAGACACAATAATCAAGGGAAATGGCTGGGAACTTGAACTGAATGAGGATTGGAAATTAGAAAAAATTGGTGATAATTATACATTGGAAAAGAAATAACGAACGCCTAACAACAAATATAGTGCATTTGGCAGATAGTACTAAAAATGAAGATTATAGCAATAAATAAACATAATGGTAAATTGAAAATGATGTACATTGAAATGCCAAACGCACCATATTCAAACCGTGCCAACCGCTAAAAGCAATCTTAACATAATGAACAAAGACAAATACAAAGGAATTATTATTACAACACTTTTTCATGTTGCAGTGATTGCTTTATTGCTTTTGTTAGGATTTTCAACTCCACTGCCATTACCCGGGGAAGAAGGTGTTGAAGTGAACCTTGGCACCGACACTGAAGGATCAGGTGCAATTCAACCTGACCGGCCTTCAACCATCAGAAAGACAACGCCACCTCCAAAAACACAAGAAAAAGAAGACGAGCCCATTGTTACCCAGGATACTGAAGATGCACCTGTGATCGAAAAATCAAAAAAGGAAAAAGTAGAAAAGGAAACTGTAGAAGAGGTAGTTGAAAAAGAAATTGTAAAAAAAGAACCGAAAGTAAATCCGGCAGCATTATATAAGGGAAAAAGCAAGGACGCAACCAAAGATGCAAGTGAAGGAATAACAGGTAATGAAGGCGACCAGGGGAAACCGACCGGATCCAAAGATTCAAAAAATTATGAAGGGCCGGGCGGCCTCGGTGACGGTTTGTCGTATAGCCTTGCAGGCAGAACACCCAAATATTTGCCGAAACCTTCTAGTAAATTTCAAGAGAATGGAACCATTGTGGTGCAGATCACTGTTGATAAATATGGCAAAGTTGTAAAAGCGCTGGCCATCGATAAAGGATCAAACACGACGAATGCTTCTTTGCGGAGATTGGCCGAAGAGGCCGCAAAAAAAGCCGTATTTAATGCAAATCCCAATGCCGCCGAAATGCAGCGGGGAACTATAACCTACCATTTTGTAGTAAAAAATTAAATGGATTACCGGCAAACACTTGAGTACCTTTTTAGCCGGCTGCCCATGTTCCAGCGAACCGGCGGTGCAGCATATAAAGCCAACCTTGACAACACAATTACCCTTTGTAAAATACTTGGAAATCCGGAGAGAACCTTTAATTCCGTACATATTGCCGGCACCAATGGCAAAGGATCGGTAGCACATTTCGTGGCATCCATTCTTCAGGATGCAGGATACAAGGTAGGATTGTTTACATCCCCGCATTTAAAGGATTTCAGAGAGCGGATCAGAGTTAATGGAAAAAAAATATCTGAAGAAAAAGTAATTGATTTCGTAAAAAACCATATCAAACCATTTGAAAAAATCAAACCCTCCTTTTTTGAATATACTTTTGGGATGGCGGCTCAATATTTTGCTGAAGGGAATGTTGATATTGCTATAATAGAAACCGGTATGGGCGGGCGGCTTGATTCCACAAATGTTGTAAAATCCATAATCTCAGTTATTACGAATATTGGATATGATCATATACAGTTCCTCGGCGATACTTTGGAAAAAATTGCTATTGAGAAGGCAGGTATCATAAAACCAGGAATCCCAATAATCATTGGCGAGACTCAAAAGGAGGTGCTTAAAGTATTTCAGGATAAGGCCGCAGCATGTGGTTCAGGAATATCTTTTGCCGACCAGGATTATAAAGTCCAAAATATTAGTCTTGCCAACGAAGAATACCCTGAAATTCAATTGGATATTTATCGCAATAATGATTTTTATTTGAAAAACCTTCGTGTTGGTATCGGAGGCACCTACCAGGTTAAAAATATTGTAACAGCATTAAAAACCATTGATATTTTAAATGATGCAGGTTATACGGTAACTATCAAGAATATAAGGAATGGTTTTGAAGAGGTAATAAAAAATACCGGGCTTCAGGGGAGGTGGCAAATCCTAAATAAAAAACCCCTTGTAATTTGTGATACGGGCCATAACATTGATGGCATTAGTGAAGTGGTCAACCAAATTGAACTGACACCATATAATGATCTCCATTTTGTGTTAGGCTTGGTGAATGACAAAGATGTGGAACCGATATTGGATAAATTACCACGAGCAGCAACCTATTTTTTTTGCAAAGCAAATATTCCCCGCGGATTGGATCAGGAAAAACTAAAAAGTATTGCAGTTAAAAAGGGACTGAAAGGTGGAAGCTACGGTTCAGTTCAGGAAGCATACAAAACAGCATTGCACAATGCTGAAGATAATGATTTGGTTTTCATTGGGGGCAGCACTTTTGTGGTTGCCGAGGTTTTGTAATAATCAAAATCTAAATTTTAAACTGAAAAACCTTAATTTCGCCGCTTATTAATCCTGACAGATACATGACCGGTAAAGAAATTTTACACAACTATTTTGAAAACCTCGCTTCGAATCGTGATAAATGGAAAAAAAGAAATCGTTTTTACCATAAAATCCTGGAAAAACATTTTTCATTCATCATCCCTGAAGGTGCGAAAGTTATTGAGCTGGGATGCGGAACCGGCGATCTTTTGAATTCGGTTAAACCCGCAATAGGAGTAGGTGTTGACTTTTCAGAAAAAATACTTGAAATTGCAAGGCAAAAGCACCCAAATATTCAATTTGTGCATGCCGATATAACTGATTTCTCAACTGATACAAAATTTGATTATGTGATCATCTCCGATTTGCTTAGTTCTCTTTGGGACATCCAGGCTGTTCTACATAATTTGAGGAATTTTGTCACACCCCGAACTAAGGTTGTTATTTCAGCATACAACTATATGTGGGAGCCAACATTAAAATTTAGCGAATTTATCGGGATCAAGGCCAAACAGCCCTTACAAAGCTGGCTGTCGATTAAAGATATCGAGAATTTATTGGAGTTGGAAGACTTTGAGATCATCAAGGTCGAACGCAAATTATTGTTCCCCAAATATATTCCCATCATCAACTTTATCTTTAATGTGTTCCTTGCAAATCTTCCGGGAATCAATCGTTTAAATTTGGTCAATTTCATATCGGCAATGCCAAGAACTCAGGCAGAAAAGAATTATTCTGTTTCAATTGTAGTACCCGCCCGAAACGAAAAGGGAAATATAGAAAATGCCATAAAAAAAACGCCGGTTTTTGGATCGCATCAGGAGTTTATTTTTATCGAGGGACATTCGCAGGATAACACTTATGAGGAGATGCTGAGGGTGCAGAAAGCCTATCCCGATAAGGATATAAAAGTGATAAAACAGAGTGGAAAAGGAAAGGGGAATGCTGTAAGGGAAGCTTTTGATGTTGCCACCTCCGACATTTTAATGATCCTTGATGCAGATCTTACAACGCCACCGGAGGATATGCATAAGTTTTATTATGCATTATCGCATAATCATGGTGAGTTCATCAACGGTTGCAGGCTGGTGTATCCTATGGACAAGGAGGCCATGCGTTTTTTGAATTATCTTGGAAATATATTTTTCGGATGGTTTTTTTCATATTTACTGGGTCAGAGGTTAAAAGACACATTGTGCGGCACCAAGGTATTATTAAAAAAGGATTATGAACTGATCAAGGCAAATCGGAAATATTTTGGTGATTTTGACCCTTTTGGTGATTTTGATCTGTTGTTCGGCGCTGCAAAACTGAACCTAAAAATTTCCGAAGTGATTGTACGCTACCGCGACAGGGAATATGGTTCTACCCAGATCAGCAGGTTCAGGCATGGTTGGTTACTGATCAGAATGAGTTTATTTGCTGCAAGAAAAATCAAGTTTATAGCTTAAATTTG
>JAIOTR010000249.1 GCA_021106665.1 Bacteroidales bacterium | reverse complement strand
TCTCCCGGATATTATGAAAATCAAAAATCAGACGATAAAAACTTTGTATTCAAAACCCGGTTTCAAACAAAAAATTACCGGTATATGATTTTGGCAAATTATATTCATAATAAGTTAAAAATTGAAGAAAACGGAGGTATAAAATTTGATTCTGTATTTGAGCAAAACATTGAACAAACCCGTAAAAATATTGCCGTTAACCTAACAACTGCCAATAATTATATTAAAGAAAATATCTATTATGTAAAACAATTGTTTAAGCTTCAAAAAAGACATCGATTCAGGTTGGAGGATCAACAGGATTCAATCAAATATATACCAGATCGAAAAATTTCACTTGGCAATATTTCATTATCAACTAACTATTCCAGAACAACATATTTGTATAAGCAATCAACCCAGGATAATAATGGATATTACCTTTTTACTTATGACTCTATCAATCCAACCTATGACTCAACTTTCATCAATAAACTGGAAAATACATTTTCATGGACCAATGAAGATAATGCAAAGCAACAACTCTTAACATTTAATTTTGCATTGAAATATTTGTATGCAGAACTGTCAGTTGATTCAAGTAAAAGGATTTACAACCAGTTAATTCCCTTCGGGACCATGTCTTTTACCATATCTGATAAACTTAAGCTTGATTTTTTTGCTGATATGGTTTTTGGAAATTCGTATGTGGGAAATTACAATTTATCTGGTAAATTATCTTTTTTCAGCAAGTATGGCGATCTTGAATATAAAATTACAAATGCCCTTCAGGATGTTGGCCGGTTTTACACAAATTATTCCTCAAATCACTTTATTTGGAATAATGCTTTTACAAAAGAAAGTTATTTAATAAACGCTGTTAATTACCGGTATAAAAACCTTAAGGCAGGATTTAGTTTGGCGAATATAGGAAGTTATGTTTATTTGGATACATTAGGTTTTCCGGTTCAGATGGATGGAGGAATAAGTATATTAAACCTGCATCTCAGAAAACTTTTCAACCTGGGAAACTGGAGTTTTGATGGACGTATCATCTATCAAAAGGCACCCAAGGCTGAAGGAATTCGTATTCCTGAATTTATTGGAGATTTGTCAATTTATTACACCAAGGATCTTTTTAAACAAGCTGCCATTATTCAAACCGGATTAGATTTATTATACAATACACCATATAAAGCCTATGCTTATATGCCGGCAACAAGAAGCTTTTATATACAAAATGATAAAGAGATTGGGAATTACATATACGTAGATGTCTTTTTCAATTTACAAGTTAAAAGGGCAAGACTATTCCTCAAATACATTAATCTTGGCTCTTTATTCAATTACTATAATTATTACACTGTCCCCTCCTACCCTATGCAAGACGATGGTTTCCGTTTTGGCGTATCATGGATGTTCTATGATTAATGAAAATCCCCAACAAAATGGCAGAGGCTAATCCATAAAATGGTGTCATTCCAAATTATTGAATGGTTATTTTTCTGGTTTGAATGATGCTCTTATCAAAACTTTTAATTGAAAGAATGTAGGCTCCCTTTGCTATTCCGGAAACATCAATTTTAACAATATTCTCCAAAGATTGCTTTTGCAGTATTTGCCTGCCTGACAGGTCATATATAACCAAATTGTCTATTTGAACATCAGAATGGATAGTGATATAATCAGTAGCCGGGTTTGGGCTTAAAGTAAAATTGATATCATGAATTTCCTCCCACCCATTTATAACTTCCCCCCGAATATAGATCTCATCAATTTTTGACTTACCAGATTCCAATACTTCCCCTCCGGCACCCGAGGCTTCATTTGTTGTCATAATCCACCTGATCATAAGCTCGGCTTGATCTTGACATTCATAGGGCAGAGACAGGTTATCAACAAAAGCAGTTTCCCAGTCATTTTCAACAATGATATCCCCGCTAACAACATCAATCCAAGTTGAACCAGCATCATTGCTATACTGGATATTAAAGTTTTTAGGACCCGGTTCATTCCCTCCTGATTGTTGTCTGGAACTGATGGTGAGGTCAGAATAACCTTCGGAAGAAAATGAAAGAATCCAGGCTTTTAAATCCATTCCGTCATTCCAACCTGTTGCCTGGGCCGCCTTTGTTGCAAAACCATTTTTAAACTCAATGTCCGAAGTTCCTCCCATTGTAAATATTTCCTCATCCAAATTCACATCAATTCCCGTATCTGCAACAGCAGAATTTTCCGGAAAAGTCCATCCTACGAGAACCTCATTCTGAGCGCTCAAAGCAATACTCAGAATACAAAATACTGTAATAATTAGAGCAAATTTTTTCATATTAAATCTATTTTTGATTAATTAAATATTTAAGTTCGAACATAAAAAAACGTCCGGGTGACAAATACCCTTTTCTGTCAATGAACTGCTCATTAAGCAAATCCTGAATATCAAGAGTAGCCACGAGATTTTTAATAATCCTTCGCGATAACCTGAGATTTATCAAAGAGTAACTTTCAATGATCTTCGTGTTTTCTTCATCATACCATTGCTCATCAGTAAATGTATAATCGACAAAAAGATTCACAATTTTATTTTTCCATGTAAAACCAAGAAAAATCAGGTTTTTGGGTACTTCATTCAATTCCTTTCCTGTCAGATCAACTAGTTCTGAAACATCGTACTCCAAAATCTTCGTTGTATTATAAGCATAACTACCATTAATTTTTACATTGTTTGTCAAAGAATAGTCTACACCCAACTCTACTCCGGCCACCTCAACACGAGAAACATTTTGTCTTTGAAACACAGGAACAGGATCTTCCGAGCCACTATCAATAAAATCACCGGTAGCCACAAGGTATTGAAAATTATCGCCAATGGAATAAAACACCGATGATTTAACATTCAACTTTTTCCAGAAGGAAAAATCCAAACCCCATTCAATGCTTTTAATAGTTTCGGGCTCAAGGTTGGGATTGGCAATTTTAAACCCACGACGTATCTTTCTTGATCCAGCCAGATCATCAAGTTTTGGAGGCATAAATCCGCTAGAGGCACTAATATATGTACTTATTGAATGTATTATAAAATAGTTTAAGGCAAGTTTAGGACTTAACTCCAACCAGGAGGATTCTGGAAGGGACTCTGTAATTGAGCCGGGAAAACCGGTTTGGCTTGTTGGATTTTTAACATCAAGTTCTCCTTTTGAAAAACGAGCATGGTCGAGGCGTAAACCTGCAATAATATTCATTTTACCATCAAACATAGCTATCTCATCTTGTAGAAATAATGCCGAAAACAGTAAATTTCCACGGGTATAAATTTCATCTGATGAGGTGCGATAGATCTCCTGATTATCCAATGAACCGTTTTTTAAATCAAGTCCGATTGTAAAATGTTGATGAGCCCCAACAGTCCTTGACGCCGACATCCATAGCCCATAATCATTTTTAGCGGTTTCAGTATCTATCAGTTTGTACTGACCCGAAGAATTTACATTTTCATTTTGCCGATAATAAACTTCGCTGAAGTAAAATGCTTTGATATTAATATATACTCTCCCTAAAATGTCTTCATAACCGACCGTCAAGTTGTTACTATTAAAACTTTCATAGCTTCCATCCTTTTCATAAACCTTAGTACCCGATCCTCTTTTATCTTTATAAAACCGATAATCTACCTCCAACTTACTGTTCGATGAAAACCGGTATCCTACCATTCCGTTTGCATTTCCTTCATATAAATAAGCAATTACATTGATGGAATCCCTGGATTCTTCAGGTTCAAGGATGTAACCATCACCCTGCCTGTAAAAACCACCAAATTTCCAGTATAACCCTTTTCCCTCCTTAGTATGATTTCCACTCAGATTTAGTTGGGTTTTAAATGTATTGTAAGTTCCATAGCCCAGATCAATATTTCCATCAAACTTTTTATCGGGCCGTTTAGTAATGATATTGATCACTCCTCCCATAGCATTATTACCATACAAAGCAGACCCAGGACCTTTTACCACCTCGAATCGCTCAATTTCGCCAGGAGTTATAAGATGCCAATTTACTGTCCCACCAGCGGTTTTATTTAAAGGCACACCATCCAACAGGATAAGACTCCTTGCGCTTCCGGGCATTGCCCGCATGGTTACACTTGCATTCCGGGAGAATATTCCCCAACTGCGATTTACATTGATACCCGGAATCATTTTCAAAAGATCATCTGTATTGGTAGCCGGATAGGAATCAATAACCTGACGATCAATAACACTTATACTTTGTGGAATCTTATCTGCAGGTTTACGGGTTCGGGTTGCCGTTACAATAATAGATGAGAATTCAACCGAGTCGCGTTGCAGCAGGATCTGTTGATCTTGAAAATTTGAAAAATAGATATGTATTATTGTATCACAATATCCAATATATGAAATCTTAAGTCGATGTTCTTTGTCTACTAAACCTGATAAGTTAAAATAGCCTTTATTATCTGTTGAAGTGCCTTTCTTTAAATCCAACAAAAAAACATTGGCACCACTTAAGGGCTCTAAAGAAATATCATCCTTTACGTAACCGGAAATTTCAGCCTGTGAAAAGCCCTGTAAAACCAAAGTAACCAAAATGCAAATTATGGATATGATATTTACACGAAAGGCAATCATTTCTGCTCACTTTGAATTTTTAAATCAATTTCTAAACATCCTGCATCAGTTCCAGAAACCGAGTTTACCTTGAACATACCCAATCTGTTTTGTTGGTTTTTAAACACATAAATGTCACCGGATGTAAGATTTTTTGCTTTTCGTTTGCCATCAGCATCCACATAGTTGGCAATTAAAATGCTGTCATTTTGGGCATTATTAAAATCCGCTTGAGTCAATCCTGTCTTGATAAAACGGGTTGTATTTCTTATTTCCCAATTGACAGGAGAGACATTCTCGGAGAATACTCCGTCTTCAATATTTGCTCCCGGTGAGGCAATCGTCCATTCATCTTCACCATAATAATACACAAGATCAATTATTTCCTGATTCTGCTTCGCTTCAGGAGGAAAGTAAACAAGCTGGCTGTTAAATGAGAAAAAACTTCCATTTTCCACATTGTTCTGGGCACCCATTTCAACACCCTCAAGTAAAAGCAGCGGTAAGTAAACAGCGTTGGTATCCGCCAAAATTTGAATTAAAACGCTGCTGCTTCCACCTTGTCGATCGCGGATAATAAAATCCCAGGATTCAAAAGAGTCCGGTGATTTATAAAAACTACCGGTCCATAAAAGGTTTGACACATACATCGCCGTATCAAAGTAACGTTTTGAAAGATGGTTTAAATCCGTAACTTCAATATAAAAATTGGTCAACTTTTCCGATCCTTCTTTAAAGTCCAGTTTAAAATTCATCAGAGTTCCCGGAGATACAGAAGTGGAATTACCAATATATCCAGAGTCTGCAATCAACTGTATTGCTGGAGCAACATCCGGATTTTCTTGCTTATTACATGAATTTATTAATAAAATAATGAAAAGCAGAAAGAATGTTCGATATGTATATAGGAACATATCGATATGTAAAAGACAACCTCCGGGATTTTTACTCAAGGAAATCATTGTTTTCTTTTAAAAAGTTTCAGAAGATAAGATGTAATCCCGGCACCTGCGAAACCTCCTGCTGCACCAAACAGAAAATAATAAAGCAGAGGAATCAAATAACCATGTTTTATAAAAGAGGGATAAGGATATCCTGTTATAGTATGGATAAAAAAACGGCTCAAAGGAATTGTATAATAAGCAAGTCCCGAAATTAGAAATAGTATAAGTAAATGAAATCTGGATTTCCATACAAGGTTATAGAAAACATCAATTACAATTCCCGGTAACATGAAATTAATACCCATAAAAGGATCGTTAAAACCAAAAACCGGAAACAATAATATAAATCCAATTCCCAGTGATGAAATGGATGAAGCCCACTTGATTTTTGATGCCACCCGGCCAGCCATCAGCAGGGCCATAAATTCCAAACCATGATGTCCGGGAATATTTAAAGGTGTTTTTAATCTGGCATGCAACAAAATGGCGATGATGCCAATACCGAACAGGATCAGATATTCAATCGCTACCGGTATTGTCCCGCTAAGAGATGGTGCGGATATACTCTTTTGCAATTGTTTTCCATTCATAATCAACAAAATTAATTTTTTCTACCAATAAAACAGCACAATTATTTAATAAAAC
>JAIOTR010000347.1 GCA_021106665.1 Bacteroidales bacterium | reverse complement strand
GGTGAGAAAATTGCCCAGCTAAACGACTATATCAATTCTGATAAAGCATTATTGATTATTGCAGGTATACTCCTGTCGGTTGTTATTGCTTTTTCAGCAGGAACGATCATCCAATATATCAGCCGGGTATTATTTACATTTAACTATGAAAAGAAATTAAAATATTTTGGAGCGATTTGGGGAGGTATAGCCATCACTGCCATAACCTATTTTATATTGATTAAAGGCCTGAAAGGTTCGGCATATGCAGATTATGTAATGCCTGATGGGTTAATATTAAAGGATTGGGTAAAAGTTCACAGTTTCGGGATCATTATATTTAGCTTTCTTGCCTGGTTTATTATTCTTCAATTGCTCAGTTTTATCAGGAAGTTTGACATATTAAAGTTTATTGTATTGGTTGGCACTTTTGCCCTGGCAATGGCCTTTGCCGGAAACGACCTTGTTAATTTTATTGGTGTTCCACTTGCCGGATACCATGCTTTTATTGAGTACTTGTCAATGGGTGTTCCTGCTGACACACTGCTAATGACTTCTTTGTCAGGAAAAGTTGAAACGCCTTTTGTTTTTCTTTTACTGGCCGGTGCAATCATGGTTGTTACATTATGGACTTCAAAAAAAGCAAAATCTGTTGTTAAAACATCTTTAGACCTTGGCAGGCAGGAAGAAGGTTATGAACGCTTTGATTCATCTGCCGTATCGAGGATTATTGTCAGGAGTAATACCAATATTGTAAAGTTCTTTAATACGATTATTCCTACTGGATTTATAGAAGCGATTGACAAAAAATTTGATCAGACGCCTTTTAAACTGAAGCAAAAGGAACTTGGGGCAGATGCTCCTGCTTTCGATATGATCAGAGCTTCTGTTACCCTTGTTGTGGCAAGTATTTTAATATCCTTTGCCACATCTCTAAAACTCCCTCTTTCTACAACTTACGTTACCTTCATGGTTGCCATGGGAACTTCACTCTCCGACAGGGCATGGGGTTCTGAAAGTGCGGTTTACAGGGTTACCGGTGTGATTTCTGTTATTGGTGGGTGGTTTTTTACCGCATTATCGGCTTTTCTATCAGCATTTGTCATGGCATTGCTATTTAGTTATTTTGGATTTCCTGCTGTGTTTATTATGGTCGCATTGGTGGCATTTGTTATTTACAGAACACATTTTATGCATAAGAAAAGAATTGAAGAAAGCGAACTTGACGGTGATGAAATATCAGATGAAGCATTAACCAGTAGCAAAATTATTGTTAAGGCCTCCAAAAGTGTTTTTAGGACCCTGAATAAAATTAGTCAGTCATTGGATAATGCAATCACCTATTTTGAAAATGAGGACTTAAAGAAACTAAAAATGACTTTCTATGAGTTTGAAAAGGTTAATGTTAACACAAAAGCATTAAAAGACAATGTCAGCAAAGCCATCAACAAGCTTGAAGAAGGCGCTGTTGAATCGGGTCATTATTATGTGCAGGTTGTAGGATACCTTCGTGAAATTGCACATTCCACTTATTTTATTATTCAACCCGCTATGAAACATCTTGACAATTCCCATAAAGTTTTACTTCCGGATCAATTTATTGAACTAAAAGAAATACAAGACAGGGTTAAAGATTTAATAGCTAAGGTAAATACGGCAATGGAGAATCATGATTTCTCAGGTTTGGATAATGTAATTGAAGAACAACGTGAAACACTGAAACTAATAAAAATTACCCGTAAGAATCAGGTAAAAAGGATTAAAGAAAATACCATTGGTACACGAAACAGTATGTTGGTTTTTAATATCCTTGAGGAATATAAAAACATCATACTTAATATTGTTAATCTGCTAAAGTCGCAAAGAGATTTTATCAATTTTATCAATGGAGAAGAAGAGGTTGAATCAGATGAACTTTGACCCGTTCATTTATTCAATCCAACCCGATTGATGGAGCAATGTCCAGTTACGGGCCCAGTTATCATATAGAAAAGCGCCTTTGTATTCAACATCTTTGAACCATGAATCAGGATATTCAGTTAGATTATCGCTGACATTTCCTGTTGGGAGTATATAATAGGTATTTGAAGTGATTTCAATTCCGGGATTTGAAATGGTATTCTGGGCACTACTAAAATAGTTTTTAAAGGCTTCGTTCTGACTGGTAATATCAACACCAGATTCAGCATACACATTAAAAATATCCGATGCAATATTGCTAGCTACATCCCAAAAAATATTATTCATTAATTGCAGATTTCCGTCTTCGAATTGATCAAAACAATTCAAATAGTTTTCCTTGTATTGAATAAAAATTCCACTGTGCTGATTTAAAAATATTGAATTGCCAAAAAAGCCACCGGCAAATCTATCCAGCTTAATAATGCTGTTTGTTATGTTACTTCCACGGCCAATATAAGTCCCATTATAGATTTTCGGAATTGAGTATGGCTGACCCAATTCAGGTTGTTGGCCACCGCTTCCCTCAACAAGGAGATCGCCTTCAGACGGATCTTCAATAGCCAGCCAGAATTGGCCATTACCATGGTAACCCAGATCATAATCAAATGCATCATCTCCATTAAAAGCTGATACAATATATTTACAATTGACGGTACCACCAAAAAATTCGATTCCATCATCATAATTTGAAATAACCTCAATATATTCAATTGAGGTAGATTTCCCAACGCCTCCAAGGGTTAACCCATTTATTTCGTTTCCACTTCCAATGTTTGTTCCTCCATGCCTTATGGATATGTATTTGAGTATTCCTGAATCATCTTCTTCATTGTTTCCTCCATAAATGCCTCTCGGTTCAGAAATAGGAATACCTTCTATATGGGCTTCGTTGTTTTCATTGTTCAAGGGAGCGCTTCCCAATAGTATCAACCCACCCCATAATCCTTTTGAAAAAATTGGGACTGAACCTTCAAGATCATCTCCTTCACAAGTGAAAATGATTGGATTTACAGAATTTCCCTCTGCAATTATTTTACCACCTCTGGAAACAATCAATGCACTTGCATTTTCACCCTGACCGGTTTTTGAACGTATTACAGTGCCGGCTTCAATGGTAAGCACCTGCCCATCATTAACAAAAACAAAACCATCCAAAAGGTAATTCTTGTCTTTGGTCCATGTGGTCGTTCCTGTTCCTCCTCCATTATCACTGATAACATCATATCCGCTTTCTGTAACATAATCACTTTTCCTGTCGCAGGAGTTTACAAATATCCCTATTAGTATAAGTACAAAAATTAAAATATATATATTTTTCATTACAATTATTTTTCTGTCAAAACTTAATCTCTACATCTAAAAATATGTATTGGTGATTGGGTTCGTTTTTGGCAAGTGGGTACCAATCCTGATAGTCTATTGCAATTTTTATATATTTAATGGGTGAATATTCAATACCGGCAATGATAGCACTTCCATCTTTTGCCAGATTCCATGGATTTGTTTCATTTTCGAGTTTTTTAGAATATACTTTATCAAACCTTCCAAAAATTTGAATCTTTTTTAATGGATAGTAAGAAACATATATCGAATATCCCTGACGATTATGGTTTTCTACAAAATTTTCATTGAATCGAAAATTGTATTCCAGGCCAGCAATAACTTTATTTTCGATTTTATATCCCACGAATGTTGCAACAGATTGTTGGATAATTGATTTTTCAGAATAATCATAGTAAACCCTTGCAACTACATTTTTAATTGGGAAAAATGAGATTCCTGCACCTGCCTTAAGGGTATTGTCGCCCTGTAACTTAGTATATCCTTCTCCATTCATTAAGGTGAAATCGGTTGATATCCACTCGTCCCAATCATAAATAACTTGAAAACCAAGGTCAGCTTTAAACCCAAATTTATATCGATCATTGAATGATTTATCAATGTAACGGTGTGCCCAATATTTTTCTTGCATTTTGAAATGTAAAATGTCGATTATTCCAAAGTAAGTGCTTAGTTTTTTCCTTTTGTACCTAACATATGCATTTTTAAAATATGCATACCTTCTGATCAGCGAAAAATCAGAAAGGTCTTCGGGGCTGCCAATATCCAATTTGATATGCGCATCGAAATATTTGCTCAATTGGCTTTTGTAACCAAAATACGCACGCTTTATTTCAAAAGCCGTTGCATTATCGCCGGAATTAATTTGGCTGTGAAAATTAGTGAATATTTTACCATATGCTTTTCCTTTTAGTTTAAAAAAAGTCGAATCCTTGTCCCGGGAAAATGTAGTCAAACTGCCTAAAATAAATACTATCAGAAGTAATTGTTTGATTTTATTCATAATTTGAAAGTAAATTGAAGAAGTTGTTGGCAATAAAAGTACACAGCCTTTAAATGCTTAACACTTTGTTATTTTCAATTTTTATTAACAAAAACTTAACATCAGCTTAACCTTAACTTAAATTTGTTAATCCATTTCATTAAACAGTAATAAGTAATATTGCAATTTCAAAAAACTATCTTAAACAACGTAGATGGAAACAATTTACCTTATCCTCGTAATTGTCCTCGTCGGACTGGCAGTTTCAGATCTAATTGTGGGAGTCAGCAATGATGCGGTTAATTTCCTGAATTCTGCCATTGGTTCAAAAGTAGCGCCATTAAAAGTTATTATGTTTATCGCAGCGCTCGGAATTGTTGTAGGAGCTACATTTTCGACCGGTATGATGGAAGTGGCCAGGAAAAGCATTTTTCATCCGCAACATTTTTATTTCTCAGAAATCATGATCATTTTTCTGGCAGTGATGATCACCGATGTTATCCTTTTAGATACATTTAATACATTCGGGATGCCCACCTCCACAACTGTTTCAATTGTGTTTGAACTTCTCGGGGCCGCCGTTGCCGTATCTATGCTGAAAATTTATACTGATCCGAATGCCCTTGAAATTAATGAGTATATCAATTCGGGGAAAGCTCTTGCTATAATTTTAGGAATATTACTGTCTGTTGTAATTGCATTTATTGTCGGGGCAGTTGTTCAATATATTGCCCGCTTACTATTCTCTTTTAACTATAAAAGAAATCTTAAATATTTCGGGGCTATCTGGGGAGGTATTGCTATTACTGCAATAACATACTTTATATTGATTAAAGGAGCTAAAGACGCATCTTTCATGTCGGATGAAACCAAAGAAATTATTAAGCATAATTCGATTGCAATAATAGGTATCAGCTTTATTGCATGGACAGTGATACTTCAGCTATTTTCCTGGTTTACAAAATTAAATATACTAAAGTTCATTGTTCTGATTGGAACTTTTGCTCTTGCTATGGCTTTTGCCGGCAACGACCTCGTTAATTTTATCGGAGTTCCTCTCGCCGGATATGAATCTTTCAAAGAATTTATGGCAGCTCCCGGAGCTGAACCCGACACCTTTTTGATGACTGCATTAACCGGTAAAGTAAAAACTCCTACCTTCTTTTTATTGTTGGCAGGATTAATCATGGTAGTAACTTTATGGACCTCTAAAAAAGCCCGGTCTGTTACAAAAACCGAAATTAACCTGGCGAGGCAGGATGCAGGTTATGAGAGGTTCGGGTCTTCAATATTTGCACGGTCGTTAGTCCGTAGAGTAAACAGTTTTTCCAAAACATTCCAAAACCTATTACCTGTTGCCATTCAAAATAAAATTGAAAATCAATTTAACCAGGTTGAATATCAGAAGCAACAAACTGCCCTTGGCTCAGAAGCTCCATATTTCGATATGATCAGGGCTTCAGTCAATCTTGTGGTAGCCAGTATCCTGATCTCTTTTGCTACTTCCCTGAAGCTCCCTTTGTCCACTACGTACGTAACTTTTATGGTTGCTATGGGTACTTCATTAAGTGATAAAGCATGGGGACGTGATAGCGCTGTATACAGAATAACCGGTGTGTTTTCAGTAATTGGTGGCTGGTTCTTTACGGCATTTTCTGCTTTTACAGTTGCATTTTTAATTGCTATTGTTATAAAATATGGTGGGTTTGTTGCAATCCTGATCCTCATTGGTTTAGCTATGTTCTTTGTGTACAGAACGCACATTCTTCATAAAAGAAGATATGAAGAAAGTGAGACATTGGAAGAAGCTGAATACGAAGAAATTATTACCGTTGATAAAATCATTACTAAATGCTCAAATAATATTGTTCAGGGATTAACCCGGATTTCTGAAATATTAAGCTCAACCATTGTTGGCCTTACACAGGAAGACTTAAAACAATTAAGAAAGACAAGCAGGGAAGTCGAAAAAATAAACAAAAAAACAAAAAAACTGAAGGACAATATCAGTGATACCATCTCTCATTTGGAAGAAAGTTCAATTGATACCGGTCATTATTATGTTCAGGTACTGGATTACCTGAGGGAAATGGC
>JAIOTR010000237.1 GCA_021106665.1 Bacteroidales bacterium | reverse complement strand
TTTTCTTAGTTTTTTATGAATCTTTTTTATTGAGACCTTAATTGTTCTGTTTATTCTAATTTAGTTTTTTAATCTTGTCCTCTTCAGATAGACCCGAAATAATTTCAATATTAATACCATCAGATAAACCGGTTTCAATAAATCTTTTTTCAAATGTTTGGGGTTCGGTCTCTATTTCAACATAAGCTGAATCGTTTTCGAATTGTAGTAATGCCTCACTTATTGCCATTACACTATCGCGTTTATCAAGAACAATATCTGCATTGGCGCTATAACCGGCTCTGACGAAAACAGTGTCGATCAAATCAATAGCTGCTTTAATCTCAAATTGAATAGCGCCATTCTCTTCCACTCCTTTTGGTGAAATATGCTCGAGGGCAGCATGAAAGCTAACATCATTAATTGCTCCAATGGTGAGAATAAGATCCATTCCCTCCATTATTTTTCCAACCTCGCTTTCATCTACTTTTCCCTCAAAAATCTTCTCCCCCATATCAGCCACAATGGCAACCGTAGTACCATCATTAAAGGTGTTGCTCTCAATCACAGAATTTCCTATTTCAACAGGGATATCCAGAATCATACCGTCAATTGTGGAGGTGATAAGTGTATTTGTAGCTTCACCCGCATCTTTTGTTTGACCTTCTTTGATCAACTCAAGATTGTTTTCAGCAGAAAGAAGTTCTTCCTCGGCATTCTGATACTGCAATTCATACGATTCAAAATCAGTTTTTGGAATCACATTTTGTTCATACAAATCTTTCTGACGGTCGTAATTCCGCTTTGCATTTTCCAGGGCAATTTTAGCCCGGTTTACCCTCGATTCTGCATTGTTGAGGCTAACCATGTTTGGGATTACTCTCACCTTGGCGATCAGGTCACCTTTATGAATAATTTTTCCTTCTTCCACATAAAGGTCCTCGATAATTCCCGAAACTTTTGGTTTGATCTCGATTTCCTTACGTGGTACAACGGATCCTGTTGCCACAGTCTTTTTTACAATATTTGTTTTAATGGGAGTTGTAGTTTCAAAAACGACAGGTTTAGCCTGCGATTTGGTATAAAGAAAATAAATGGTGAAAACAAATGCACCTAAAATGACAACCAAAATTAAAATTTTTAAAAACTTTTTCATCTTTTTATATTTTGATCCCGATAGCTATCGGGATTGATTTCTAATTATATTTCATCTCTTAATGCGTCTATCGGTTTAATGCTAACCGCCCTGCGGGCCGGAATCATTCCTGCAAATATTCCGGAAATAACCAAAATGACCAAGGCTGTCATCGCTTTATCAAAATCCACTTCCGGATTGGTAAACATAGTAGCTTCGGCAGCAGACTGAATTAATGCATAGTTCAGCAATTCAAGCAAACCAACACCCAGTGCCAATCCAAAATAACCTGCAAAAGCGGTTAGTAAGACAGATTCAATGATGATTTGGCTTATGATACTTAATGGAGGAGCGCCAATTGCTCTTTGAATTCCTATTTCTTTCGTTCTTTCCTTTACAACGATCAGCATAATATTACTTACGCCAATAACACCAGCCAGTAATGTTCCGATACCAACTATCCAAACCAGCCCCCTGATCCCAGAAAACAGATTTGTCATTTTCTTCCATTCTTTATCAAGGTTAAATGACCCAACTGCCCGTTCATCATCCGGATGAATACTATGACGTTGTTTTAGTAATTCCTTGGCTTTCATTTCAACCACCTCAACCGGAATATCATCCTTTGCTGTCATGGAATACCACCCAACCATATCGCCATAATTATACACTTTTTGTAAAGTGGTAAACGGGATGAATATGGCCTGATTTTCACGGTCGGCCTGCTGGTCATTCTTTTTTGATTGAAACATTCCAACCACCTTAAAATAAACCCCCTGTATCTGTATGTAATCGCCAACCGGATTTTCATCCGAATCAAATAATTCATTATAGGCACGAAGCCCGATAACGGCAACTTTCCTTTTTTCGGTGATATCTATGTAGTTAATAAACCGGCCCTGCGTAAGGTTGACCGGATCAATGATGTTAATTTCAGGATAATCACCCTGAATTTGAAATCCTCCCGTTCGTTCATTTCGAATTACATTATTATTACCATCGCCACCCCAGCCCTGTAAACGAGGAGCGATATATTGCAATTCAGGTATGTTATCTTTAAGCGCTTTTGTGTCATCATTATTGAACCTGTAATACCTGCCCCTGGGAAAACCCTTGTATGGAAGCGTTGTTTTACGTGTCCACATAAAAACACTGTTGGTGGCCATATCACCCAAATCCTGAGAAGCTCCATTGTATAATCCTTCTCCTGCACCCATCATAATGATGAGCATAAAAATCCCCCAAAACACACCAAATGCAGTAAAGAATGTCCGCCAGGGGTTCTTCCTCAGTGCGAAATAGATTTCATGCCATTTATCGCGATCAAAAAATTTCATTCTTTATTTGTTTCGGGTTTTGAGTCATTATAATTTAATTCTAACATTATTCGTCTTTTAATGCGACAACCGGTTTTACTGCAGCGGCCTTCCGGGCCGGTACAAACCCTGCAATGGCGCCAGCCAATATTAAAATGGCTGTTGCACCAAGAGCAACATTGATATTGACTTCCGGATTTGAAAAATAATCTGTTGCCGGTAAGTTTTTCGATATAAGCTCCAATAATCCTACCCCTGCAACCAATCCTAAGTACCCAGCAAAAGCGGTAATGAGGATTGATTCCTGCAGGATCAGGCTAATGATAGATCCTGGAGTTGCGCCCATCGACTTTCGAATTCCAATTTCCTTGGTCCTTTCTTTTACTACGATCATCATTATATTACTCACACCAACTATTCCTGCGATAATAGTCCCGATCCCGATTACCCATATAAAAAGCCTGATATTGGCAAATAAAGTCATGAACTGCATATAATTTTCAACATTATTCCAGATGAATACCGCCCGTTTATCTTCTGCATTAAAATGATGCCTTTGAGCCAAATCATTGCGAATCTCTTCAACCATTTCCTGACTTCTCTCCACTGATGCGTCCCCAACAGTCATGGAGATAGTACCAATACGGTTGCTACGGTTAAATACCATTTGTGCAGTTGAAATGGGGATATAAATTCTCGACAGGTCCCTGTCGCCTCCCGGATCTTCGAACACACCAACCACCTTAAATGGAATTCCTGCAACATGAATATATTTATTTATCGGATCTTCTCCTTTAAACAAGGCTTCATCGACCAATCTACCTATTGAAGCCACTTTCCTGGTTTCCTGTACATCAATATCATTTAAAAATCTGCCTTTGGTCGGATTCAGGCTTTCAACCACACCATAGTCAGGATGGATGCAAAAAATATCAAAACTGCCATATTCATTTTTATAGGATAAGGTGTTATTTTCCCAAATAGTGAAACGACCTGAGATGTGCTCAACATCCTTTAATGTTTTTGTTTGATCATAATCCTCATTTCTAAACTGGATAAACCGTCCCGGTTTGTATCCCTCATGGGCCATGCTTGTAACACCCTGGTTTATCCATAAGGTGTTTGCAGCGTCATCTTCGAACTCTTTTCTAACACCATTTTCCAAACCATAGCCAGATCCAAGCAGAATGATCAGCATAAAAATACCCCATGCTACACTGAACCCGGTGAGGAAAGTACGCAGCTTATTTTTTCTGATGGTACTATAAATCTCCTGCCATTTATCTAAATCAAACATGGAATTTTTAAATCGTTAATCGTTACTTGTTACTTGTTAATTGTTAATTGTTAATTCACTTATGCCATAACTTGGTCAGCCAACCATTTCTTTCTTTCTCCATTCTTTACAATCGAATCAATTACACCATCTTTTAAACGAATGATCCTTTCGGTTTTGGCTGCTATATCCCTTTCATGGGTAACTATTAATATGGTTATGCCTGTGTCATTAATTTCCTGAAACAGTTCCATCATCTCCATTGATGTTTGTGAATCCAGCGCTCCGGTTGGTTCATCTGCCAGTATCATTTTCGGATTTGAAATCAGCGCTCTTGCTATTGCCAGTCTTTGCTTTTGTCCTCCGGATAATTCATTAGGTAAATGTAACGCCCACTCCTTCAAACCCAATCTTTCAAGGTATTCCATAGCCCTGATGTTTCTTTTTTTGCGACTGATCTTTTGATAATATAGCGGCAATGCAACATTTTCCATTGCATTTTTAAAAGAGATCAGATTAAAACTTTGAAAAACAAAACCAATTAGCTTATTCCTGTAATAGGCGGCTTTCTTTTCACTCATGTTGAGGATGATCTCACCATTCAGATAATATTCACCCTCATCGTAGTTATCCAATATACCAAGAATATTAAGCAAAGTGGATTTTCCTGATCCGGAAGAGCCCATAATGGATACAAGCTCACCTTGCTTGATATCGAGATCAATCCCCTTTAAAACATGTAATTTATTAGAACCTGTAGTATATGATTTATGTAAACCATTTAAACGAATCATTATATACAATTTAGTTTATGTCAGACAACAGTTTAAACCAGCTTTTGGTAAAGCCCTAACAATGAATCTATTTTCATGCCAAGGCAATTTTACTTTTGATATTCAATTATTTATAATGTGAAAACTATAGCCGGTGAAATATTATTGTGTTCACAAGCTAACAAAAGTGTGCGATGTCGGGCAGTGATGAATAATTCTATAAGGCATAAAAAAACCGGCACAAATGAGCCGGTCTTAAAATTATCTTAATTCTTTTTTTATTCCGCCATTCCCATATGCTTGCTTAAGAAAGATTCCATTCCCCTGTAAAAATCAAAACGATTTTCTTC
>JAIOTR010000379.1 GCA_021106665.1 Bacteroidales bacterium | reverse complement strand
CAATACTTTTTTCCTAATTGCTTTAAAAATGATACAAGTAAAGAGATTCTATCTATTATTTATAATTCAAATTCTGGTTTTACAGGCAGTTTCCCAAGATTTCTGGGAAGAAGTAATTTTGCCTGATTCATTTGCGTAACGTTGTAAGGATATAAGCCAGATTGGTGATATATATTTAGGAATGTGGGGCTATAGTTACATTGGAGGCATTTACCGTTCAACTGACAATGCACAGACCTGGGAATATTTAGGATTGGATGAAAAACCGGTTTATTCAATTGAAGTTTGTACTAATGAGGATATTGTTACAGGTGTAAAAAATGGTATATACAAATCGAATGACGATGGAGTCAGCTGGTATCAAACTTATTGGCCGGTAGGAAATATTACTAACATTCTTTCATTATCAAATGGTTATTTATTTGCCGGAGGAGTTGATAATCTGCATGGGATAATCCGGTCAAATGATTTCGGGGAAACATGGGATACGGTTCATGTTTTTAATAATTACGGGCAGGAAAACCTGAAAGCCCTGACAGTCTCGGCAGAAGGCCATTTATATGCAGGAACGTATAACATGTTTGGCGAGGGGAGCATATGGTTTACTACTGACCTTGGAGAATCATGGACGGAAATAGACACTCCTGATTTTCCACCATACTGGCCCTGGATATTTTCACTTGCAGTTCATCCCCAGGGTGACCTGTTGGTTGTTTTTTATGGCCAGGGCTTGTATCGATATGACTTTGTTACACAACAGTGGGGTTTATTAACCTATTCCTGGGTTACACCTGGTGATATTTTGATTATTGGTGATAATAAAATATATGTCGGGTTATACCAGGATCCAAATGGTAGTATTGGTGTCATTTATTCTGAAGACGGCGGACAGAATTTCTCTACATTAAATAGTGGTATGAATGGAGGTAATGGAGCTTCTATAAGTTATTTATTTAGACATCCAAGCAATTTTATATATGCTATTGGAAATGGTTTTTACAGAAGTACGGAGCCCGTTTATACAGCTGTAATAAATGATATCGAACCTGAACCAATTCAGTTGCGGAACTTCCCAAATCCATTTAAAAAAAAGACGATAATTTCATGGGATAAATCCTGGTCAGATAAAATTGTAAACCTCACTATTGTAAATTCATCTGGAAATATTGTTTTAAAGGAAAATATAGAAAATACCGGTTGCTATACTTTCAAGGCAGATATTATTGAAGCAGGAATTTATTATTATTCAATTGCAGGAAAAGAAAAACAATATTCTGGGAAAATGATTTGTACTGACTAAATTCAAAATCACGAGTAAGATGAAAAGAACAATACAGTTCCTTCTGATAACAATTATCCAAGTAACGATATCACATGCGGTTTCACAGGATTTTTAGGAAGTTATACTAACACTCCCGGATTCAACTTATTCTAGAAGTATTGATATTAGTCCTGAAGGAGATATATATTTAGGCATGCGAGGTTATAGCTACTCAGGAGGTATTTACCGTTCAACTGACAATGCACAGACCTGGGAATATTTAGGATTGGATGAAAAACCGGTTTATTCAATTGAAGTTTGTACTAATGAGGATATTGTTACCGGTGTAAAAAATGGTATATATAAATCGAACGACAATGGAGTCAGCTGGTATCAAACTTACTGGCCTGTTGGAAATATAACTAATATTCTTTCATTATCGAGTGGCTATGTTTTTGCCGGGGGTGTAGATAACCTGCATGGGATCATCAGGTCGAATGATTTTGGGGAAACCTGGGATACGGTTCATGTTTTTACTAATTACGGGCAGGAAAACCTAAAAGCCATGGCAGCCTCGGCAGAGGGCCATGTATACGCAGGAACGTATAATATGTTTGGCGAGGGGAGCATATGGTTTACTACTGACCTTGGAGAATCATGGACGGAAATAAGTATTCCGGATTTTTCACCTTACTGGGGTTGGATTTATTCTCTTGCAGTTCATCCACAAGGAGATCTGTTTGCTGGGTTTTATGGACAAGGGATGTATTGTTACAGCTTTTTCACACAACAGTGGGATTTATTAACCAATCCCTGGGTCACACCTGATGATATATTATTTATTGGAGAAAATAAAATATTTGTCGGGATCGAACAAGACCCTAACGGATATGACGGTGTGATCTATTCTGAAGATGGTGGCCAAAATTTTGAATTATTAGTAAGTGGAATGAATAGCGGAAACGGTACTTCAATCAGTAATCTCTTTCATCATCCTAATAATCTGATTTATGCTGAGGGTTTTGGGTTTTACAGAAGTACGTTGCCTGTATATACTGATATAAATAATGATGTTAAAGATGAAACAATTAATACGCTGAATTACCCAAATCCATTTACAGATAAAACAATGATTAATTGGAGTGCCATGGGAAAAGATAAATTTGTAAATATTACAATAATGAATTCTTCCGGTAATGTAATTTTAGGTGATAAAGTGGAAAACACCGGTTGCTATAAATTCAAGGCATATAATATTGATTCAGGTATCTATTATTATTCAATCATTGAAGGAAATAATATTCATTCTGGGAAAATGGTATTGATAAAGTAAAAGTAAAAAAACTGCAACTTGCAGTTTTAATTTGATTTTCTTCCGGCTTCAAATAATTGAAGCACCCTTTATTATATTTCATTTAACTATCAAATTTTTATCTTTTAATTTAAAATTTTAATATCATGAAACAATTAAATCAAATATATTTTGGTATTACATTATTGATGAGTGTAATTTTTGTGTCGGCTGCATACGGCCAGTCAAATAATCCTGCCGAAGCATCAGGATACTTAAGTGACAGCGAGGAATTCTGGGACAATGTTCCGCATTTAACACTTTCGCCTGAATCGGAAAATTTATTATTGCCAAATGAGGTGGATAATTCATTGCTAATGTATTTCCCTTGGACTTATTATCTAGGAGATTTAAAAAGACATCTTTATATTCAGGGCGGCAACGGTGCATGTGCCGCAGTTTCAACGGTACATTATACATTAACCTATGAATTAAACCGTGTAAGGGAAGCTTACGGTTTATATGACGAGAACAAGTGCCCGGCAAATTTTACATGGAATTTCCTGAACGATGGTAATTTTAACCAAGGTTCATATTTTGAAGATAATTTATCAATTTTAACAACAAATGGCTGCCCGAGTTGCATTGAATGGGGAAATTGTGAAGAAGAGACATATGAGGAGGATCACACACTTTGGATGCATGGATATGGTAAATATTTAACATCTTATCATAACCATATAGAAGGTTACTCACAAATTTCACCCATGTACGATCCTGAAAAACATGAGCTGATGAAGCATTGGCTTGCCAATCATAATGAAGGAGAAGAAGAAACTGGCGGCCTGATCGTTTTTTCGACCTCAAATGCATGTGCAGAAACAGAAGAACTTGTTTACCCAAGTAATTATATTGGAGATGAAGTAATAGTAGAGTGGGGTGACCCATGCCCCCATGCAATGACCATTGTAGGCTATTGCGATGATGTAATGTGGGATTTTAACGGGGATGGACAATATACAAACACCATTGATTTGGATGAAAATGGCATTTATGATGTCAGGGATTATGAAATAGGAGCCTTTATCGTGGTGGGCTTAGGTGATTACGATTATGCGCAGGAGGGTTTCGTGTGGGTAATGTATAAAACAATTGCGGAAACTTCTGATGAATATGCACTTGTTTTGCATATTGACAATGGATTTGAACCATCGTTTGAAATTAAGGGGCAAGTTAACCATAGCCAGCGAACGTATCTTACATTTCAAATAGGAAAAGGTGATAATGCAAATAGTAATCCTCCATCTCCTTATTCTGCATGGAAAAAATCTATTTTTGCAGAAAGAGGTGGAGAAAATCCTATGCAAGGTATTGGTAATGATCCTTGGATGGAATTCTCAATTAACTTTTTTGGTTCATTTACTTATCCTGGACTTGAATTTGGAAAACTTTTTATTAAAGTAAAAAATGCTTCGGCAGCAACAAGTGATGCAACCTTGAATTATTGGTCTATTGTAGACAGAAGGTGGGGAGAAGTTTTTGAAATTCAATATCCGGAAACAAACATAATAATCCCACCTGGTCCAGGTACTTATCAAATTTGTGCAATTCCTTACCACCTTATCCCCCACGAAACATATATAGAAGAAGACCTAAACCTTTTCAGTGACATGTTTTCCCGCTTTATTCCAACTGTAGGTAACGGAGCTACTTTAACAGTTGAGGATGGAGTTCAGATCGACATGTACAACAGTGAGATACATATCCTGCAGGGCAGTTCACTTGTAATAGAAGATAATGCTGTTTTTGTTGCTAAAGATGGCAATTGTAAACTGGTGGTAGATGGAAATATTTCCGTTGGTTCAAATGTTAGTTTCCTTACTGAAAATGGTGCACAATTAATAGTTGAGATCAATAATACCGCTATTGTCTTGTCAATTAACAATGCGCATTTTAATGGTGCTGCTTTAATTGCTTACAACGATGATTTAACAG
Organism: Bacteroidales bacterium; assembly: GCA_021106665.1. GTDB lineage: Bacteria > Bacteroidota > Bacteroidia > Bacteroidales > JAADJA01 > JAADJA01. The sequence continues at coordinate 5,341 of JAIOTR010000379.1, read as the reverse complement.
TAACCGGCTCTGATTTCACTGATGGCGGCATCTACGGTTTTAACGGTGATTTTGATATTAGCAATACTGAATTTTTTTCTTCTTTTATAAAAATATCGAATGCAGATGCAGATAACAGGCTTGTAACTATTTCAGGTTATTGCAATTTCTCAGGTTTACAAAGCGCCCCGGCAATTTATATCGATAGTTATCCCAATTTTAAAATTGACAATTGCATAATAAACGAATGTTCAGATGCAATCAATCTCTTTAATTGCGGTTATGGCAAAAATTATCAGCAAATAAGTAATTGCGATATTACGGGAAACAGTGCTACAGGGATAACTGTTTATAATACATCTGTTGACATTTTACACAACGAAATTGCGAACAACAGTTTCGGAATAAAATGTTTCAACAGAAGTAAAGTACACATTGAAGGGGATAGCCACGAAGTTACACAGGAAATCAGGGACAACGACAGCTACGAAGTTTATGCTTCAAGAGGCAGTTTCCCGCACTATTTTCACTGGAACCTGATACAGGATGATAATTTGCCTGGCGACCCTAAAATATATTATTCGGGTTTGGAAGATGGACTTAATGTAAGGAATAACTGCTGGGGAGAAAATGAACTAAATCCCGAGGTTGACCTTTACCCTTACGAGAGCTATATTTGGGATCCTGTTTGGAATTGCCTGCAGGGTAGCGGCTCGGGTACAGGGTCTGATGCCGAAGGCATGTACCTTGCCGGAAGAGAAAAAATCGAAGCTGAAGACTATACCGGTGCCAAGGCTGACTTTCAGCAGATTATTGTACAGTATCCTGCATCAAAGTATGCACAGGCTGCATTAAAAGAAATTTATTCACTAGAGGCTTTTGTAACTAATGATTACACAGAATTGAAATCATATTACAATTCAGAACCAAACATTGTTAATAATCCTGAATTAGATAAACTCGCTGATTTCCTTGTAAATTTCTGTGAAATTAAATTGGAGAACTGGCCAACAGCCATTGCCTGGTTCGAGAATGTGATCCAAAATCCTGAATCTTTGGAAGATAGCATTTTTGCTATCATTGATTTGGGCTACACCTATTTCCTTATGGAAAACGGCGGGCTAAAATCAGCCTATACAGGAAATATGATTGAGCACAAACCGGTTTCTTTTGTGCAGTTTGAAGAAAAGCGCGATTTTCTTTTATCCTTGTTGCCCGGCGTCCAATTGAGTGAAACAATGAAAGAAAATATCAACAGCCTTAAAAAGGGCGAGTTGCTTCAGAATGTACCTAACCCATTCAACGGCAATACACAAATCTGGTTTAAACTGGAGGATGAATCTGTGGTTAAACTATGTGTTTATGACTATGCCGGTAAACAGATAAGTTCATACAATGAGGGGGCAATGGAAAAAGGAAGTCATTTTATTGAATTCAATTCTGCCGGCCTTTCTTCTGGAATTTATTTCTACAGCCTTGAAGTTAATGGTATTGTTACCGATTCGAAGAAAATGACTGTTTTGAGGTAATTGTATTCCTGGTTAAACAACACTTTTCAACCTTTCAAGTCTCTGCCACATGGGCTTTCTTCAACTTGAAAGGTTGTATTATCACTTCAACTGTCAGGCTAGAAATAACCTGATAGGTTTTTTTCATTTATTCTTGTTCCTGAAAAAGAATGAAACAATTTCAGTTAAAAGAATCGTTTCTCCAATTATAAATATCCACCAGGCAAATGTTTCCGGGATATATTGGGCTGAGTATTCTAATATTTTCTCACTCTTTGAATAGGAAAATATTTCTGCAAATCCAAATCCTTCAATCATGTAATTCATATAGTCGTAAGTATATGATATAATAATGATAAGTGATCCTGAAATTAACAGCAACCACTCTGTAGATTTTATTTTGGTTGATAGGTTTTTATCGGTAAAGTAGCTTATCAGTAAAGCCAGTAAAATCATTGTAATCGAGTTGGTCACAGGCCCGATTACCGGCCCCACCCAAACCACAGGAATAAGAAATAGAATATCCCAGGTTAACAATGACTCAGGCCAGCCTAAAAGCGCTTTCAGAAAAACGTAATAGAAAATATCCCATATCGCAAAGCAGAAAATAAAAAATCCAAATTTTTCGGTTTTGGTTCGTCCGGCAATTATTCCCGCAACAATTAGCATTACCATAGTGGCAAATTCCCGTAAAATTTCTGTTAATCCAATGTGATTTTCAATGATCTTTAAAGGAAAATCAAAACCGTCAGGATAATAGATTTGACGTAAGTAGACCACTACAGCGCTTTCCATAAATCCCATGGCGATGGAGAAAACAGTTAGAATAATCAGAATTCTGATAGTTGAACGGCTCATTTTAGTGTTCTTTAATGGGCTCAAGTCCCTTGTTTTATTGCTCTTTTAAACCAATTTGTCAAGATAGTAAAAATATCAACAAATTCTTGTTGATAAAACTTTGTTATATAAAAAAATTAATTCTACTTTTGCAGCCCGATTTTCGAGAGGAAATTTTTTGAACAAGAAATAAAGATTCAGATGGATACTTTAAGCTACAGAACAGTTAGCGCAAACAAGGAAACTGTAAATAAGGAGTGGGTTATTATTGATGCCGAAGATCAAATTCTTGGCAGGTTATCATCAATTACCGCCAAGTTTTTACGAGGTAAATACAAGACCAACTTTACCCCTCATGTTGATTGTGGTGACAATGTTATCATCATTAATGCCGAAAAAATTCAGATGACGGGTAAAAAATGGACAGATAAAGAATATGTTCGTTATACTGGATACCCAGGAGGACAGAGGGTAAGAACACCAGAGGAGCTTTTGGCGAAAAAACCTACAGCTGTTGTAGAGAAAGCGATAAAAGGAATGTTGCCAAAAAACAGGCTTGGCGCTGAATTATTCAGAAATCTTTTTGTTTACACTGGCACTGAGCATCCTCATGAAGCACAAAAGCCAAAAACTATTGATCTGAAAAAAATCAAATAATAAATAATGGACGTAATCAACACTATCGGTAGAAGGAAAAAAGCAATCGCCCGGATTTATATGAAAGAAGGAAAGGGCAATATTGTTGTAAATAATAAAGATTATAAAGAATATTTCCCCATTGCGACATTGCAGTATGTTGTGAACCAACCGCTGGAGATCACAGAAAATTCAGGAAAGTTTGACTTTCATGTAAATTTGAATGGTGGTGGAATTAAGGGACAGGCTGAAGCGCTTAGGTTAGCGATTTCAAAAGCCCTTGTAGAATTAGATCCCGAAAGCAGGCCTCCTTTAAAAGCTAAAGGCTTGTTAAGAAGAGATCCCAGAATGGTTGAACGTAAGAAGTACGGCCAGAAGAAAGCTCGTAAAAAATTCCAGTTTAGTAAACGTTAATATTTTTTTATATCAATGTTTAGTATCTAAATTGTCAAGACTCCGGAAATTACAGGACTACTTGACAATTGCTTTAATTAACAGAATGTAAACATTAAACACATGGCAAGAACAAATTTCAATGATTTATTAGAAGCAGGTGTACATTTTGGCCACCTGAAAAGAAAATGGAATCCTAATATGGCTCCTTATATTTTTATGGAGCGTAACGGAATCCACATTATCGATCTTTACAAAACTGTTGCCAAGCTTGAAGAAGCTTCATCAGCGATTAAACAAATTGTTAAATCCGGGAAAAAGGTACTTTTTGTCGCTACAAAAAAACAAGCCAAAGATATTGTAGCCAATCATGTTAAAAAGGTAGGAATGCCTTATGTAACTGAGCGTTGGCCAGGTGGCATGTTGACCAATTTCGCCACCATCCGTAAGGCTGTTCGTAAGATGGCATCCATCGACAAGATGATGACTACCGATACATACAAAAACTTGTCGAAAAGAGAGCGGTTGCAAGTTCAGCGTGAAAGAGCCAAACTTGAGAAACAATTGGGTAGTATTGCCGATTTGAACAGGTTGCCATCGGCCATTTTTGTAGTTGATATTTTAAAAGAACATATTGCAATTGCCGAAGCCAGGAAATTAAATATCCCGACTTTTGCGATTGTTGATACAAACTCCGATCCTCAAAAGGTTGATTTTCCGATTCCTGGTAATGACGATGCTTCCAAATCCATTGATCTTATTGTTGGTATTATGGTGAAAGCAGTAGAAGAGGGTCTCGTAGAAAGAAAACTCGACAGGGATAAGAAAGTTCAGGAAGAAAAGGAAGAACAGGAGGAAATAGCTAAGGCTAAGGCGGAAGCAATTAAAAAGATTGAAGAGAAAGTAGATGCTGAAGTAGAAAAGCCTAAAATAATTACAAAGGTGAAGGTGAAGAGTGATGAGGAAGTTAAAAGTGAAGAGAAAAAAACAGGTAAAAGACCAAGGAAAACAATTGCGAAAGCTGTTAAAAAGCCCACTGATAAGTAAAAATAAATTTTAAATAAATCCGGAATAATTCCGGGGTTCAATTATAAACGATATGGCAAACATTACTGCAGGAGAAGTTAATAAATTAAGAAAAATGACCGGTGCAGGTATGATGGATTGCAAAAAAGCACTGGTAGAAGCAGAAGGCGATTTTGAAAAAGCAATCGATATACTTCGTAAAAAAGGACAGAAGGTAGCAAGTAAAAGAGCTGATAAAGAAGCCAACGAAGGAATCGTTATGGCTAAAGTAACAGAAGACAAGAAATTTGCAGCCGTCCTGAAACTGAGTTGTGAAACAGATTTTGTAGCTAAAAATGAAGAATTTGTAGGATTTGTTAACAGTATAATGGATAAAATATTGGCCGGTAAACCGACAAGTACTGATGAGCTTAAAGGTATAAAACTGAATGACCATACTATTGAAGAAAGTATAACCGAAATGATAGGCAAAACCGGCGAAAAAATGGAATTGGCAGGTTATGAGTTTATTGAAGCCGAAAGTGTATATGCATATAACCACATGGGAAATAAACTTGCTACCATTCTTGGCTTGAATAAAAATGCTAATGATACAGGACACCAGCTGGCTATGCAGGTTGCGGCTATGAACCCTGTTGCTGTTGATAAAGATGATGTTTCGCAGGATGTGATTGATAAGGAAATAGAAATTGGAAAGGACCAGGCACGCCAGGCAGGCAAACCCGAAAATATCCTTGAGAAAATTGCTATGGGCAAATTAAATAAATTCTTTAAGGAAAATACCTTAATGAACCAGGATTTTGTGAGGGATACCAAAGTTACGGTTTCGCAATACATTAAAGGTGTTGACCCCGAACTAAAAGTGATTGGTTTTAAAAGGTTGATGTTAGGCGCCTAAAGAAAATTAAAACATAAAAACCGGAAAGGCTGTCTTATTTAAAGGCAGCCTTTTCTGGTTATAG
>JAIOTR010000325.1 GCA_021106665.1 Bacteroidales bacterium | reverse complement strand
GTATCGCTCTTGACGAGTGGATGATGTTATATTTTAAGGCTTTACCTTCAAGGCGAATGATGATAAGGTACAGCCCAATAAATTCTTTTATAAAAAATTGCACAAAGGATAGAATGATCAACTGTTTCACCAAAGTGTTATCAGTAAGATAATACCATACACCTGAAACTACCAGCATTAGCAAACTTGCAGCAAAGTAAATGAGGAAAATATTTGAGTACAGGTTTTTTAGGTCCCTATTATTTTTATAGGAATTGTAGTATCGCCACAAACATCCGGCAAGCCAGGAATATAGAAAAATGGAAATGTATGAAAAGGTGATCGTAATAATTCCGAGGTAACCATACTCTTCCGGGGTAAAGTACCGTGTAAATATTGGGGTTTTAATAAATCCAACTCCCATGGGAATGAGCGTTCCCAAAAGGTACCATCCCATATCAGTGATAAACCTGGTGTTATTTTCTTTAAGATTTGTCAAATTTTATTTTCAGGGTTATTTTAAAGTAAGGTTTTATATATATCAACCAATTTCTTTTCCATAAAAGTCCACTTGTATTTATTATCAACCGCATTAATTCCGTTTGAACTAAATGTATTATACAAAGGAAGATTATCTAAAATTGAAAGTAACGCATTAGCAATTTCATTTGGATCTTCAGGATTTACAGCAATCCCAACATTGTCTTTATTAATGTAATCATTGATATGCCCGAAATTACTTCCAATAATTGGCAGTCCATAATTCATATATTCAAAGATCTTAATTTGAAGTATAATGCTGTGCGTTTCACAGGGTAAAAATATTCCAAGTCCGATTTTACTTTTATTGTAAAAATCGGGTACTTGAGTGTATGGCACTGAATCGTGTAAAATTACATTTTCCTGCAACCCGTTCTTTATAATAAATTCCTGCATTTCATTTTTAAAATTAGCAGGGAAATATGAGCCAAGAAATAAAATTTTCAGGCCAGGTTTTTCCATAACCGCAATTTTTGCTGCTTCAAGAATTTTAAAAGCGCCCCGCCGTTGTGTAATGCCTCCTGAATAAATAGCATCATAAATTTTGTCTTCAAAATTCAGGCTTTCCCTTGTACTTTCAAGATTCGTATAATTGTAAATGATTTCTACCTTATCTTGTGGCATAAATTCCCGGAAACGATCCTGCATATTTTCTTCAGTGGTTATAATCAAATCATAATTTTTCGCACAGCGTTTTTCCCATTTTCTGATATATTCCGAATATTTGTTTTTCAGAAATGTAAAAATACCTTGTGTTGAAATATAATCGCGAATGTTTTCGGGATAAGGTTCGTGAACATCATAAATTATCTTTGGTTTATGCGGTAGTGATTCTAACCTTTTCCCGATTTTATTTACTTTAAGGTCGTGAATGTGATAAACATCGGCTTTCAGGGAAGCTGCTTTTTTAAACATTCTATGGTAAAATCCTCCGGGTATTAAAATTTTAAAAGGAAAGTTGAGGTACCATTTTTTTTGAAAAAAACTGCTTTTAATTTTATAATAATAAATCCCCTTATCAGTAACACCTGATTCACTAATTGTGTCGGCAAATATATAATATACCTCATAACCATTATTTTTCAGAGAAATAGCTTCCTTCCAGTAAACCCTGTCATCCAGAAAATTATGAGTATCTGCCAAAAAACAAATAATTGGAAATTTATTTCTATTTGCTGAATTTGGCTGTTTATTTATTTTTTGAGATCGCAATACGATTAGTATTAAAAAAAACGAATTCGACTATTTTATAATTTTCCTTAATTTCCCGAACAGGATATTTGCCTTTGATACTTTGTCCTGGTAAACAAGAGGTTTAATATTTATGATATTGATAATGTCCTCATCAGAAAGTTCAAGACTATTTTTTACAAACTCCATATTAGCAGGATTGTTTTGTAAATTATCATTTTTATGAATACTAAGTGCTTGTTCTCTTGAAATTTCATTGTTTCTTACCATTGTACTTAACTGAACAATCCTTCTGGAGTATCCAAAACGATGTTCACGTACATAATTGGTAAACGGCTCGGCAAGACAATCGAAATGCTTTGTATATCCTGATGATTTACTGTCTTCCCAACCCATCTCATTTTTAATTATATCACCCATTTCCTGATCAGTTGGATTTTCGATATAAAACAAAGGGTCTATCTTCTTACCAAATCTGCCTGTTTTTGTATAAAAAAAGTTTAAAAAATAATTTTGCTTTAGATAAATCAAATACCGCCGGATGTCATTCTTAGTTAAATCTTCAGAGTCATTTAAAATGTGCTTCAACCTGACTGTGTCGTAAATTTCTTCAGGTGTAAACGAATCATTTTCTAAAGGGGAATGCCCAAGCAATATAATCGGAATTTTATAAGCCTCGGATAATTTAAGCATACTGTTCATAATTCCTATTCCGCAAACACCACAAATTTCACCTGATTTAATGAGTGTTTCACGATATACTTTTTTTAGCAATGCCGACGATGGTTTAACAAAATGATGGTCAACACCTGCTATTTTAACAGCACGATCTATGTTTTCCAAAGCTAAATCGCTGAAAAACCCATTATCATAAGTGTATGTTAAAACCTTTAGATTGTAAACTTTTGTTGCCAGGTAAAGGATGTATGTACTGTCCTTACCTCCACTCAAAGGCACTAATGCATCATAATTCCTATTTTTGTTCTTGGCTTTCCTAAAATGATTTAACAGTTTTTTTTCTCCGAGAGGATGAAAATCATTTCCATCTGTACATCGGTTGCACAATCCACTGTCATTGATTGATGTTCCCGGAACATTTTCCGTTAAAATACATTTACTGCAAGTATTCATTTTAATTCGTTT
>JAIOTR010000100.1 GCA_021106665.1 Bacteroidales bacterium | reverse complement strand
TTGAGAGTCCTTCATAATTTCCCTGCCCTTTGCTGATGATCATATCGGCATTGTTAAATTTTTCTAAAAAGTCATCATTACATAAATTTAAAATGGTTCCGGGTGCCGAACTTCCTGAAGATATTATTTCGGCAACATCATCAAGCCCGGAGTTGATGGCATCCTCAAAAGTTACATCATTAATTACAGGCACATCCCTTACAACATAAGTTACTGGTTTCCCCATTTCCTCAATCAGGATTTTATCAAAAACCGATTCCCCTGCATTATCGCCGAGGTAAAGAATTGATTTTGCATTTTCAAGTTGGGATTTGAATTCCTCAAAATCAAAAATGGCAAATTCCTGAACAAGTATCTTTTCTACATCTTCAAGAATATTGAACTCCTTCCCAACCCCAAGATCAATGACATTTCCTGCAATGGCTATGCGGATAGCAGTCAGAAGTCTGTTATCCAAATTATTTACCTCTTGTTTTAGCTTTGGATACAGGGCCAATGCTTCATTAATATTCGATTCCTTGATTCTTTTATACGGATCTTCAACACCTGTAATTTCCCTGACTTTTTGGTAAATCAGATCACCTGTTTCAGGGGGTGTATTGTCCATGGGAATATCCTTTATCATACATCCAACTTTATCAAGCAATTCTTTGATCTTTTTTTCATCTTTTGTTGCCATTCGTCCTGCACGTAAAGCCTGGCTCATAAAACAAGGTAAACAATCAAGATAGGTATTCATATATTAAAAAATATTTCCGCTTCTGTTTAAAATTTAACAATACAAAGTTATGAACTTATGTGCAAGAACAAGCCTTTAGTAGAAATTATAAAATAAAAGTTGTGTTAACGATTAAAACTTAAACTATTAAACAGAGTTGGTTTCGCCGTCAGCATAATCCAACCCCAATAGGCGAATTTGCTGCTGCCGGAAGAATATTAAAGACACGGTTTTTATGATGCTAGTTGAATTAAAAGGCAAACAGGATTGAGAATTCAGAAGAGCAGGCATTGGCCTATAATCAAAATGTTTTTCCATACCTGAATAAAATCAAACTTCACGTTGATAATCTGGAACTAATAGTGGATGATGAGTTGTGGTACTTGCCAAAGAACAGGGAGTCGCTGTTTAATAATTAATAATCGCTTTTTATTTGAATTCGGATAAAGTGTTTTTAACAGCTATACCAGGTAATTTAGTGTATCCATTTTCTTCAACAATTTTCTGTCCTTCTGTAAGAACCCATTTCAAAAATTCTACAGTGACTTCATAAACCGCTTTTTTATGCATTTCAGTAATCTCAAATTCAAACTTTCAGAATATATTCTTACCAGATCATTTGCTTTTGAATCAATAATTATGGCTCCCATAACAGCATCAAAGAGTTCGCAATCATCATTATTTTTTATTTTAATTAAAATATCCGAAAACTTTTTATCAGAAACTTGATGTGGAATTGTAATGTATCCTTTATGGTCTTCCTTTTTATCAATATAAATGCCCTCCTCTATTTCTTCTAAAACAAAGCATTTATTTATCTTGACTAGAGCAGAATCGGATATTTGTACTTTTTTAGTGAATTTAACTCCTTCTTTAATGCAACAGCTTTGCAACAAATGAATATGTTCATAATCCGGAAAACATTTAACTCTGATTGCAGAATATTTGTGATGCGCGAAATTCAGCCATGCTGTAGCAACATCAACTTTCTCCATATAACATGAATCTATATTCTGTGCAAACCGCAATACTTCCTCTAAAGAATAATAATGAGTCGTAAATAAAAATAAGGAATTGGGATTTGTTTGTCCGGGAACCGTTCTATAATAGCCGGAATATGGAAAGTTTGCTTCCGCAACGCAAGTGTTTTTAAGGATGTTATAATTAACAGGAACCATTGATTCTTTTTTGGTAAAAGAACCGCATACTTTAATTAAATTATTTGTTTTTGACTTGCCTTTGGTAAGAGGGTAGTCGTAAGATGTCTGTTGTGAGGTCTTAGATGTCATTTCATTATATATTAATTCCGCAACAGCTTTTGTAGTCATATTATTAAAAATCAATTGTTCTGTTTTATCAATATTTGGCTGAATAACAAGATTGATTACTCGTACATCTGATCCGAAACTATTTGTATAGATTTCGACCTCTTTATGTATTTGACCTGGAATTTTATTATTGTTTTTTGCCAGAAGATTAATTATCAGATCGTTCTTCTCTTTTTCATTTGCAATTTTTTGCCAGCCTGCAGGATCATCCGGGCATGAACGATTGATGCTGCGGGTTACTTCAAGTGGAAAAGATTTGTCTTTAAGCTTATTAATAAGGATGTTACCTATGCCTTTGTTGTTATATAGCAGATCTCCGAATATTAACAATGTAACCTTTTTGCTATGTTTATTTGTAATATGAATTCTGCTGATCGATTGTGGTATTATACTTATTGGACAGGATTCAACTACTTCAATATCTTGTTTGAAAGTAGAAAAGACACTGAAAAGAATATCTGTAATTTCTTTGTCAAAAAGTGAACTAATACAGTAATATAGGATTTTATTTCTACGAAAAGCTTCTTCTAATTCTGAATCGGGTTTACCAATTACAACGACTTTTACATCAGGAATTTCCTGATTAAATTTTTGAACGAATTCAGGCCCCTCATCGCAAAAAGATTCTGCATTTATAAAAACAACTTTGTTTTTTTCTTCTTTTAAAGCTGTTATAGCCTTGCAAACTGTACCTACGCAATCTACACCATATCCCATACTAACAAGTTTATGTTTGTATTCTTTCACTTCATCGGCACTTTTACTTAGCAGAATTATATTGCGTATTTGAGTTTCTGATAAATCTTTTTCAAGATCGACAGGATCAATTCTTGCAATCCAACACTCATCAATAAAATTTTCTTTAATAATGGATGGATATGAAGCTAATTCATAGTTGACATCAATTATTTTTCCTGACAAAGGAGATGGAATCATGATCCTGGATTTATCATTTAAAAGAGCTCCTGCAAGAGGTAATCCCGGATATGCAATATCATTAACTTCAGGAAGCATTAAATCCATAATATATTTTGCAATAAAGTCAGGAAGTTGGCCTCCTGCCCTTACTGTGCCGTCTTCACCCTGTTGTAACCAGGCAGTTTCATGGAATAGAATCGGTTTATCAGACGGT
>JAIOTR010000094.1 GCA_021106665.1 Bacteroidales bacterium | reverse complement strand
GTGGTTTATCCTGCCTGGCTTAAATTGATGAAGGACAGAATTCCTCAGCGAATACAGGAATTCGGGAAAGCAGTTTTTAATACTTCTACTGCTGAAGAAACTATTTCAGCTTTAGAAAATTTCTTTATCTCCATTGAAGCCCCTGTTAGGATGAATGAACTGGGGATAGGAAAAGACAAAAAGCCTGAAATCCTGGATATGATGATCAAAAACAAAGTAAACGGAATGTATTATATGTTGACAAATCAAGACCTGGAAAAAATATTGGATTTTATGTTTTATGGATAGTTTTTATCCGTGGATAATTTATTAAGTATATTTTACAACTTTAATACCCATTTACAATTAGAATCAATATCGTATGAAACTATCTCTGCCGGGTAATTCGAATAAAATTCCCCGAATTTCTTTAAAATGGTTTGTTTAGCAGTTTTACAATTCATTTTTACTTCATAGGCTAATCCTTGCTGATATGAGGTGTTGATGATGAAATCAATTTCTTTATTATCGGTTGTCCGCCAAAACCGTATTGAGTCAGAGTCATAGATACCTGTTAACCGTTTATAAACATAATTTTCCAGCAAAGCACCCTGATCTTCACGCAATTTAAAATTAAAAAAGCGTATAAGGGCCACATTTCTCAATCCAAGGTCTTTGAAATAAATCTTTGGCATTTTAGTAAGCTCTTTTCTTAGATTAGAATAAAATGGCTTAACTAACTCAATATGGAAACATTTCTGAAGGACATAAAGATATTTATCAATTGTTTTATTATCTACTTCTATAGTATTTGCAAGTTCATTCCTGTTAACAAGGTTCCCTGTTTGTCCGGCTAATAGTGTTAACAGATTATAAAATTTATCAGGATTACTTATTCCTGATTCATCAATATCTCTTTTCAAAAAAGAGTTTTTAATGTCCTTCAATAAATTTATCTTTTCTTCAATATTATTTTCCAGTACAACTTCAGGATATCCACCAAAAATCAAGAATTCATTAAACTTCTCCAGCAATTCTTTATGGCTGGTCGAAATATAATCATTCTGGGCTCTAATTAATTTTAGTTCTGCTAATAAATCTTTCAAATTTTTAAATATCAACCATTCTTCAAAGTCCAATGTCTGAAGTTCGAATAATCTTTTTCTTCCCGAAAGTGAATCGGTAAATTTCGTGTCTATATAAAAAGCACTGCTTCCTGTTGCAATGATTTTTAAATTTTCACGATAAATATCATATAGATATTTTAAAAAATTAGAAGGATCGGTAGCATATTGAACTTCATCAATAAATAGAATAAAAGGCTGAATTTTTTGGTTTGAGCCCGATAAGGGTTTTTCAGGTCTGGGGGTAAATGAAAAAATTTCTTCCGGATGCTTGTTAATCGCTGATAAAATATCCCTGTCCTCAAAAGAAATGTAATTTACTACCTTTCCATTATTTTTTAACTCGTTATATAAGGCTTGTATTAAAGATGTTTTACCACTTTGACGGGCGCCTGTAATAATTGAATATTCTTTTCTTCCAAGGTGATTTTTGATTTCATGATGAATTTTCCTTTGGATGTACATAATAATATTTTTCGTAAAGGTAATAAAATATTCGATTATTTTGGAATGTAAATCCAATAATATCGAATATTATTGGATTTACATTCCAAAATAATCACAAAATTAGAAAAGATATTTATTTTTGATTTATTTTTCTAATTGAAATTAAAATTAAATATCCGGCTAAACTACCTGCAAAATAATACGGAAAATCCATCCAGTTAAATGAATTGCCCAAGATGGTTCGTCCGATAAAATTATTTCTGACAATTTCTAAAAAGGCCGGATGCCACAATTGAAGTATTTCAAGCATACAGGTAACAATAAAAACCCATATTGCTATTTTGAAAATATTTGCCTTCAGAAATAAGAAAAACACAACAAGACACCAGAAAATTTCATACAACAATCCTCCAAAAGAATTATTTACCCAATCCTCTGCCAGTCCAGAATAGAACTTGGTAAAAAATCCAAGAGGTATGATCACAAATAATATCAGAACCGTAATTAATCTTTGCCTTTTCATAACATCAAAGTTGGTAATAAAATTAATGATTATTTTTATTGCAAATTTAATAGAACGCTGATGACACAGATTTAATTAATTTTCGCAGATTTTGTTAATCCGTGTTTATCCGATCCATCTGCGTCATCCCTGCCCGTTCCGTTCAGGCGGGTATGTTCTATCAAAGAAGTATAAAGGAATTGAAGCCACGCAGGTTGCAAAAGCAATGTTGCAATCCGCTTTATATAATGATGAACCAATTAAAATCTTTGAATCCGATGAAATACAAATATTATAGTTACCTGAAACTCTTGGTAGGCTTGTTGGTTTTGTTTTCGTGTCAACAACAAATTAAGGTTAAAAATAATGTACGTCCACAAGCAGATACCATCGGTTTTGCTCAGTACGATTGGCAAATGGATAGCATTATGGATCGAATTTTTCGTACCCAAAGTGAATATCTTGATGGAGAGGATGGAGCAACTGAAACTACATCCAAAGTTGTAATTTCACCACATGATGATTATTCTTATGTCGGTTACTTATATCCTGCTATTTTGCAAAAAATCAAAGCCAATACAGTTTTCATATTTGGTGTCGCTCATAAGGCTAAACTTCTAAATATGGAAGACCAGATTATATTTGACAGCTATGATTATTGGAACGGGCCATATGGAAGTGCGAAAGCATCAAGCGTTCGTGAAGAACTATTGGAACTTTTGCCCTTAGAAATGTTTCAGGTAAATGATTCGATGCAACAAATGGAACATTCTGTTGAAGCGATCATTCCTTTCCTTCAATATTATAATCGGAATGTAGAAATTGTTTCCATATTGGTTCCTTATATGTCATATGATAAAATGATGGAAATATCAAAACCTTTGTCGGAAGCTATCAAAACTGTTGCCAGTAAAAAAAACTGGACGTGGGGAAAGGATTTTGCTTTCGTGATATCCAATGATGGTGTTCATTATGGTGATGAAGATTGGGGAGGTAAAAACTTTGCGTATTACGGAACTGACAGTATCGGTTATCTTCAGGCAATGGCGCATGAAGAAAAAATTATACAAGCTATTTCCGGAGGTTTAAATCCTGAAAAAGTAAAAACATTTACGGAATTCACCATACAGGAATCAGATCACAAACAATATAAATGGACCTGGTGTGGCCGATATTCAGTACCATTTGGACTTCTTACAGCATATTACTTGCAGCAAGCATTAGACATAAATCCATTGATTGGAACGCCTGTTGGTTATGCCACCAGCATTGATCATCCGCACATTCCGGTTGATGATTTAAACATGGGGGTTACCGCTCCGGCTAGTCAACGCCATTGGGTTGGGTATGCGGCAATCAGGTATGAATGAAGCAAGTAACTTCAATTGAATAAAAGAAATTTTATTTTATTAATAAGCAATGACTAATTATCCAATTAACCAATGACCAACTTATGAACGGACAACCTGAATTATATAAAATCCTTGAGAAATTAAATATCTCTTTTGATTATTATGAGCATCCTGCGGTACCTACTATCAAAGAGGCAAGAAAATACTGGAAAGATCTGGATGCAACCCATTGCAAAAATATCTTTTTCAGAAATCATAAAGGGAATCGCCATTACCTTGTGATCCTTGAGCATACACAGGCATTGGATATCCATGACCTTGAAAAACGTTTGAAACAAGGCAAACTATCTTTCGCATCTCCAAAAAGAATGTTAAAATACCTTGGTTTAACTCCGGGTTCTGTTTCCCCATTTGGCTTGATCAATGATCCAGAAAATCATGTAC
>JAIOTR010000056.1 GCA_021106665.1 Bacteroidales bacterium | reverse complement strand
ATTTGAATAAAAAATCAATTAAATCAAACAATCATGAAAAAACTAACACTTCTAAGCTTAACTCTGGTACTAGTAGTGATAGGATATGCACAGAACAGGATTAAAATTCCAGATGACTGGAAGAACTTTGCCGTTAAACGAGATTTGCCCTCCGCTGGATCAAAAAAGGTAATGAATAAAACACAATTTTCTTGTACAGCATTATGGCCTCCCGAAGAAGAGGTCATAGGTAAAACCTATTACGACCTGCAATCCTATGCAAGCATTCAGAACAGGATTTTTGTTTACGACGATGGAACGGTGGGAGCAGTTTTCACATTTGGATTGAATTGGCCATATTATTCGAATGACCGAGGTACCGGTTACAATTATTATGATGGGAATCAATGGGATCCCTATCCTACACAGAGAATTGAACCTGATCGTACAGGTTGGCCCGCATATAGTGCCTGGGGCGAAAATGGGGAGATTTTTGTTGCTTGCTATTCCGGAGCCACATATAACGGTTTGGTATATGCACGGAGAGCAGAAAAGGGAACAGGCGACTGGAGCTTGATCGATTATCTAACACCCATTGGTAATGAATTGGTTGGGCCCAAGATGACAACTGGTGGTATTAATCATATTGTAATCCATCAAATCGCTATAACA
Source organism: Bacteroidales bacterium (assembly GCA_021106665.1). Taxonomy (GTDB): domain Bacteria; phylum Bacteroidota; class Bacteroidia; order Bacteroidales; family JAADJA01; genus JAADJA01. The sequence continues at coordinate 3,724 of JAIOTR010000056.1, read as the reverse complement.
CGACCCATTGCAAATGGAGGCTCTTTATACCAGGGAATGGATGGTGCCTTATTATATTCAAGGTCTGTATCAGGTGGTGATACCTGGGAAAAGCAGGATGTGCTTTTAAATGAAATCAATAGCAATTATTACCTTGCATTTTCAAATGATACATATGAAATCCAGGCACAGGGCGATAATGTTGCTATCCTTTACGGTAATTCATGGCAGGATCTAGGTCTTTTGAAATCAACCGATGGGGGAGATACATGGACACAAAACATCATCTGGCAGCATCCCTACCCATTTTGGCAAAGCGGGCAGGTAACTGACACCTTCTACTGCACCGATGGTGCCCATGCACTTGCATTTGACCAAAATTGTATGGTGCATGTCGTATTTGGAATCAACAGAGCCTATGCTGATGAAGAACAAACTTACTGGTTTCCATTGGTAGGCGGAGTGGGCTACTGGAACGAAAACAGGCCGGCATTTTCCAATACATTGAATGCTTTAAATCCTTACCTGGAGCCAGGAAGCGAACTTATTGAAGATTACAGTTTGATCGGCTGGGAGCAGGATGTTAATAACAATGGTGTTTGGGATATCCTCGGTCAGCCGGGCATATACAACCTTGGCAGTTCAAGCATGCCGCAAATCCTGATAGATGAAATGAATCAACTGTTTGTTGTATATTCGTCAGTTACCGAAACGTATAATAGTGGGGATGAGGATTATCGACACCTCTGGTGCCGGTATTCTCCAAACGGGGATTGGTGGGGACCTTTTTTTGACCTGACAATCGAACTGATTCATGTATTCGATGAGTGTGTTTTTCCATCTCTTGCTTCGAATTCCGGCGATTATTTTTATTTAATTTACCAAAAGGATGGCAGGCCGGGCCTACAGTATTCTTATAACCCTTGTGGACCTTCTTTGGATAATTCCATCACCTTTATGAAAGTTTTAAAAGAAGATGTACAAGTTGGGATTCCTGAAACCGATAAGTTGACGTCGAATGGTCTTGTATTGCAAAACTACCCGAATCCTATGAATGAAAGGACAACAATAAAGTATGTTTTAAGTATGGATGCAAGGGTTAAGCTAAAACTATTCAATGGATTTGGTCAGGAAGTTTGTAAACTGCTGGATTTGTTTCAACCGGCAGGATCTTATAAAGTTAATTTTGAAAAGGGGAATTTAAATTCAGGGATATATTATTATACATTGGAAGCGATTAGTGAAATAGGATTACAGAAAAGTACAAATAAAATGCTAATCACACCTTTCAATACTGAACACCGAACCCAGAATTCAAAACCATAACATTTAACTTTGAACTTCGAACTAATCTCCTACCACCAAACCTGCTTCCCCTCTTCATTAATGGTGAATATTCTTTCTTCTTCCCTCGAGTCTTCAGCAATTAACCAGTAAAAAGTATTGGATGGGATATTTTCGAATAAAAGGACTTCACCCATAACTTCTTTGTTTCCAGCTTTAATCCATTCATCATCCCAATAAAACAATGTGTACTTTTTACCCGTAATAAGTTTGTTTTCAGCAATAAAATCAGTTGATTGTTTTGTTACCCTGTAAGTGGTGGCACTTATTTCTACTGTTATTGAATTATTTAAATCCGGTTTTTTAATAATTACCTTTCCTGAATCAGATAGTATAAGAGCATCACCTGCAGGTATAATTTTATGATTATGATAAAAAGCAGGTAGATATGCTACATTCATTCCAACCTTTGAGAATTTTGCCTCTGCTCCCTTAAAACGTGTATAATCTATAGCTTTCCATTCTCCGGAATTAAACACACACAAATAAACAAAGTTAGTACTGTCGGGGCTTCCTCTGCTAATATCAATATATACTGATTTGGTTGGAACATATTGATCTGTTACATCCTTGATACTTTTCTTTCCAAGATAAGGTGGCGCAATTTCCCACTCCTCCATTTTTACCCCAAGGCTCCATTTATATTCTGAAAAGGTTTTCCTGTACACCTTTGCAAGCTGATGGTGAAGTTCATAATGTCCGGGGTTAGCTTCGCCACCCATAAAAATGATCACACTATCGTTTTTATTCAAAATCGCATTCCACGCATGGTTATTACCTGTCTTGGCCCAATAAGGGGTAAAATCGCTCATAACAGGAATAGCAAGGGATCGCATTGCATAGATGGCGAGATTGGTCATGTCTTCGCAACGACCCATTTTATTTTGAAGTATTTCAGCCAATCCCTGATCGGTGGGGTGCTCATAATACCTTGGGTCAAACCTGAACCATGATTTAATATAATCATTCACAAAGCAGGCCGCTTCAACCGGATCTGATTTATCTATAATGGAATCTACAACCCATGATAACTCATCCATAAAAAAGGAACGCCATTCTTCCATTGGTTCATTTGAGCTTCTGTATGGCAATACATACTCACAAAACTGATCAAAACTCAAATGCTTTGCCCAGGGATAACCTTCCCATGCTTCAAATGCTAAATCAATATCTTGTATCAAATAATCAGAATTAATATTTTCAAAATCTGTGATCAGCGTATCCACTTTAAAGTGTATTTCACCTCTTTTTTCTTCAATCTGATCCCAACCATCCAACAAAGCCTCATAATCCTTAAAACTTAAAACATCAAAGTCAACTTTTTTACCAATTGAATCTAGCAATACATAATCGAGATAACCATGATCTTCCATATTACCAATCAAAAAATAGGCAGCCTCCTCCTTGAGTACCTCGCCCGATTCTTTGTAATGCTTAATTACGTTTTCAAGTTCTTCACGATTATCTCCTGCCTTATCCAGAATGGCAATAACACTTTCAGGTGGTTCAAAATCTCTGGGACCGCAGGCAAAAACAAAAGGGACTAATAAGAAAAATACAATTTTTCGCATGATATATGTTTTGTGTTCCTGACAAATTTAGAAAATGTTTTCTTTATATCATGTGAAAAATCTGATATTTATGGTAATTTTGAAAAAAATTGATTGATGAAATATTCTATTTTGCTAACGATATTTGTAGCAATTACCTTTTTAGCAAAAGCACAAATACCACCTGGCTATTATGATGCGGCCAATGGATTAACCGGGGATGCATTAAAAATATCATTGCACAATATTATAGATGATCATACTGAGTATTCATATGATGATCTTCGGGACTTTATTTTAATGGAAACAGATGAAGATCCAAATAATCCCAGTAATATTATTTTGCTTTACACAGGCCGGTCGCAAGATAAAAATACATTTGGTGGTGGGGCCAATGACTGGAACAGGGAACATGTTTGGGCGAAATCTCACGGTGATTTTGGTAATAATCCACCTTGCGGAACAGATGCCCATCACATCCGGCCAACGGATGCTTCCGTGAACAGTGCACGCGGAAATAAGGATTTTGATAATGGCGGCATCCAACATCCCGAAGCAACGGGTTGTTATTATACAGAATTTACATGGGAACCCCGTGATGAAGTGAAGGGTGATGTGGCCAGAATGATATTTTATATGGATGTTAGATATGAAGGAGGTAGCGGAGAATTGAACCTTGAGGTAGTAGATTGGGTGAATACCAGCCCAGACCCGGAGCATGGTAAATTCTCAACTTTATATGAGTGGCATCAGCAGGATCCGCCGGATGATTTTGAGATTAATCGTAATAATGTAATATACTCTTACCAAAATAACCGCAATCCATTTATTGATCATCCTGAATATTTAAT
>JAIOTR010000263.1 GCA_021106665.1 Bacteroidales bacterium | reverse complement strand
ATTATTGGAAAGGATTATTTGAATGATAAGATTGTTGAACGAAAAGACGTTGAAAAAATTACCAAATTCCCAATAATAGGACATATTATTCATAGTAATAAAGACACACAGGCTGTAGTTGCAGACTCTCCCAAATCTTCTATTGCTGAGTCATTCCGCTCTATTCGCACAAACCTTCAGTTTTTGTCAAAAGGAAAGGAGAAACAAACAATCCTGATCACTTCTGACATGGTTAGCGCCGGTAAAACATTTTGTGCCATTAATCTCGCTTCTATTTTTGCATTATATGGAAAAAAAACACTTTTAATTGGCTTTGATCTTCGTAAACCAAAAATTTATAAAGATTTTGGTTTGTCAAACACAGAGGGTGTGAGTTCATTTTTAATCAATAAAAGTGAACTTAAAGATATAATTCAAACTTCACCAATTAATAATTTAGACATTGTAATGGCTGGGCCAGTTCCTCCGAATCCCTCCGAACTTATTGCCTCAGAAAGGACGGATGTATTGTTTTCAGATCTCAAGGAAATATACGATTTTATCATAATTGATACACCCCCGGTTGGTTTGGTAACAGATGCCTTTCTGCTTATGAAATATACCAGTGCCAATTTGTTTATTGTAAGACAAAATTTTACAAACAAGAAAATATTTGCATCCATTATGGGCGACATTGAACAAAGAGATATTCCCAATGTCAGCCTTCTCATAAATGATGTGAAATTATCAAGAAATTCTTATGGCTACGGCTACGGTTATGGCTACGGTTATGGTTACGGCTATGGTTATGGCTACGGTTATGGCTACGGTTATGGTTATGGTTATTATTCTGATGACAAGGATTTTGAAAAAGAATCCACCGTTAAAAGAATATTCAAAAACACCTAATTATCCTCTTTTTACAATAAACCAGGGATTTAATAAGGATTCACCATTATAAGATATTTCATTATTTGTTTTATAATTAGTAATACTACCACCTGCATATTTCACTATTGCATGCCCGGCAGCAATGTCCCATTCCATTGTTGGGGCAAACCTCGGATATTCATTGGCTTTTCCTTCGGCAACCATACAAATTTTTAATGAACTTCCTTTTGAAAACACCTGTACGTTTCCATGTTTATTTTTCAATGTGTTGATATAATCTTCTGTTTCTTTTGTCATGTGTGATTTACTGCCAACAACTGTGAATGTTTTACTTTTATTATCTAATGGTAATTTTCTTCCAATTGATATGTAAAATTCCAGGAGGTTTTTTCTCTCTGTATCATCGATATTTTCAACCTTGTATGAATCGGTTTCTTTGGAGCCAAAATATAGAATTCCTTGTACAGGAATATATATTACGCCCATTATGGGCTTTCCGTCTTTTATCAAGGCAATATTGATAGTGAACTCACCATTCCGTTTTATAAATTCCTTCGTTCCATCAAGAGGATCGACTATCCAAAATATTTTCCATTTTTTTCGTATCTCAAAAGGAATAGATTTACCCTCTTCGCTCAATACAGGAATGCCGGTACTGGTCAAATATTTATCAATAATTTCATTCGATTTTTTATCAGCTATTGTTAACGGAGATTTATCATCCTTATACTCAACTTCAAAATCATTATTATATATCATAAGAGTTTCGCTACCCGCCTCAATAGAGGCCCTAATTGCTATTTCAAGCAATTCCATTAATTTCTGATCTTCCATAAGTGTTAAAAAATGTAATAGTAATATAAAATAAAAACAGCTGTAAACATGTAAATTATAGTCAGGGGAAATCCAATTTTCATATAATCCTTAAAAGAATACCCCCCGGGTCCATATACCATTAAGTTTGTTTGATAACCAATTGGTGTGATGAAATTTGCAGCTGCGCCAAAAGCAACAATCAATATAAAAGGAGTTGTAGGCAATCCAAGGTTTATGGCAGCAGTTACAGAAATTGGGAATATTATCGCTGCTGCTGCTTTGTTCGTAATATAAGAGGCCAGCAGGTTTGTAATTAAAAATATTCCAAAAAGCAATCCGATTGAGCCAAAAGGTTTAAATACAGAAATAATAAAATTGGCTATTATATCAGCCATTCCTGTTTTTATCATTGCCGTTCCAAGCGCCAGGGATAATACAATGATAATGGCAAGGTTGTAGTCAATACTTTTGGGAATATCTTTTGGTGAGGTGATTTTTAGGGCCAAAATAACTACCATTAATATCATTAAGGCCATAAACAGAGATATAACCCCTAGTGCAGAAATGGTAATTGCAGCAAATAATCCACCAATTAAAATAATACTTTTATACAATTCCAGGTTTTTAAATTCGCGGATCCTTGAAATAAGGTAAAAATCATTTGTGTCGTTGGACCTTATATTGAAATCATCCCCAGCCAATAGTAATAGAACATCTCCCGCTTTTAATCTGACTTTTCCAATTTTCCCGGAAATTCTTTCGCCATTTCTGTGAACAGCAAGAATGGCGGCGTCATATTTCCCCCGGAACCCGGTCTGCCTGACAGTTTTGGCGATTAATGAAGAATTATGGGATACAACAACTTCCAGAACTGCGGTATGTGATCTTCTTGAAAACATCCCAACCTGTGTTAAGGCAAGGCCAATATCTGAGTTAATCATTTCGGCAATGGTTTCGGTATCTCCTGCAAATACCAGCACATCTCCTTCTTGTAAGACAACCGTTGGTGAAACTGCGGAAAGGATTTGTTTTCCCCTGGAAACTTCAACAATATATAGCCCCTTAAGGTTTCTTAGCCCCGCTTCTTCGATCGTTTTACCTATAATTTTTGAATTTGATTTTATTCTTGCTTCAACTAAGTATTCTCTTGATTTTGATGAAAAATCTGACATTACATCTTTTCGTGATGGAAGTAATTTATTTCCAAATAAAATCAGATATGCTGAACCGAAAAAAATCATTGGCAGCCCCACAAGAGTAAAATCAAATAGTTCCAATGGTTCCAGGCCCGAAATAATCAACTGGTCTGTAACCATTCCGTTTACAATCAGATTCGTTGAAGTTCCTATCAATGTGGCACAACCTCCAAGTATGGCAGCATAAGAAAGGGGTATAAGTAGTTTGCTTGGTGTAATGTTGTTTTTTTTGCCCCAGTTATGAACATAGGGCATCATGATAGCAACAAGAGGAGTATTGTTTAAAAATGCAGAGAATCCAGCAACAACAAAAATCATTCTACCGAGAAAGCCACGATAAGTTGAGGTATTCCTGAAAACCCGGTCGAACAACCAATCAATAATATCTGTTTTTCTTATAATGTTACCAATGAGTAAGAGTAAAATAATAACAGCTATTTGCTCATTAGCCATTCCGCTTAGTATTTCTTTTGGTGTAAGAATTCCAAAAAAACCTAATATGATCACTCCTATAAAAAAAGTAAAGGCCGGCCCTATAATTTCTTTATATAGGGATATTACTATAAATACCAATACGATGGAAATTATTAGAATCTCCAAATCTTAACCTTGTTTATAATGTTAGAAAAAAGATAACTTTTATACTTGATTTTAGTAAAACAGTTCGAATCATCTGTAAT
>JAIOTR010000092.1 GCA_021106665.1 Bacteroidales bacterium | reverse complement strand
TAGTTAGAAAAGAAGAACAAATTCAATGGCTCAAACAAAAGGGTGCTAAAAATGTGCTTGATTCAACGGATGAAAATTTCAAACAAAAACTTAAATCCATGGCCAATGATCTCAAGGCCGGGATCGCCTTTGATGCTGTTGGTGGAAAAATTACTGGAATTCTTTTGAATGCGTTAATATCAAATTCTGAAGTTATTTTGTATGGCGGTCTGGCAGGAGAATCTGTCCAGGAATTAAATCCATTTAATATAATTTTCCAGGGTAAAAAACTCAGTGGTTTTAATCTTACTGAATGGATTAAAAGCAAAAGCCAGGATGAATTTGAGCAAATCAATCACAAAATCCAGGATTTGATCATTGGAGGGAAAGTGAAAACAGAAATCCAGGCAATATTTAAACAGGATGATGTGGTTGAAGGAGTGAGAACATATATTAAGTCTATGTCGGGAGGGAAAGTTTTGTTCACAGCTTAGTTGTGTTTTGAGTTCTGTGTTCCAGGATGGTCAGTCTGAGGGAAAAAACCCTGAACGGAAGTGAAGGGAATTTTTGTCTCTTCCGAAGTCCCGAAGGGATCCCTATGGGTGAATGCCTTTGGCATAAGACTGTGGGATGGGCTTAGCTCTGAGTTCAGAGTTTAAAAAATCGAAATCCTTTTAGTGATTTGTTTCTTAGTAAATGATCAGTTTTCCCTGAACCACTGAGTTTCTGCCTCTTAAGATTAAAATGTAAGTGCCGGATGGCAAATGTCTGAGGTCATATGCCTTATCAATCATAAAATTACCATCATCAATTTGATCACTGAAAACTTTCTGACCTGTAATATCCGTAATGGTTAAGTCAATTTCCTTTTCTTTTACGTCCTTTAACGAAATTGTGAAATAGCCATTTGAAGGATTAGGATAGATGTTGATATTCTGATCAGCAAGTTTGTTATCATCTACACCAAAAAGATCAAGATCAATAAAATTCAGTGAATGACTGCCCCAGTTACAAACAACAAGATGATTGTCGTAACCGACACACATACCAAAAGGCCGGTTATTATCATTTGATATTTCATATTTCCAGCTATTCACAAGATTGGATTTGTACACCGGCTCATTTCCCCAGATACCATCCAGTGTTCCCCAACTTGAAATATAAAAATGGCCATCAGGATGCATGATGACGCCCTCAAGATAACCTTCTACATAAAAAACTGTTGTAATGTCACCACCCTCCGGGCTTATGGATTTGAGGTATGACACACTAGATTGACTGTGTGTAAAGATTACCCTGTCATTTATATTATCATAACAAACACCGAATGGTTTTAAAATTTGAGTTGCCAGGTCAGTAAGTTCCTGCGAGGCAATATTAAATTTATGAACAATTCCATTCGAACCGCCACTGCGGGTATTTCCAATAAACAGATTCCCATTACCGTCTGTATCTATCAGGTCGAGGTAAGTATTACCAGTTGAAACCTCAAAATTCAACACTTGATTTCCTGAGTTCAGGTCAATTCCTTTAATGTAAGAAGGTTGCTGGTCAGATCCCCAGATACTGAGATTATCAGTAAAATACAAAACATTATCCACCAGGCACAAACCGCCTGGATAATTCAAATCATCAACATACTTTTCAATAACATCACCATCAAGGTTCAGTTTCAAAATATATCCTGCACTAGTATCTGCCCAGTTCGTTACATAGTAATGTTCTGCTTCTTCGTGAAAGACAATATCAACCGGGTAACTAAGGGTATCCTGGGATATTGAATAAAGGGGAAGAATTAGAATGAGAAAAATGTATTTGAAATATTTCATAGATGTTTTTTTGCAAAACTAAAAATAATTAGAAAGGCATGTATTATTTATTCCTCAATTTTGAAAATCGCATCTAATTTTCCTTGAAATTAATAAGTCCCTATTTATTTATATATTTACATGATTAATTCATAGTAGAAGAAACTATAATAAACTATAAGGAGAATTTCAATAAACCTGATGAAAGTCTGTGATAAAATATCTTTATCAATTTTATTAATCATCATTCCATTTGTATTGATTTATCCCCAGAAACAACAATTCCAATTCGAACACATTACTAAAACCAACGGGCTTTCAGGTAACAGCATTAATTCCATTATCCAGGATTCCAGGGATTTTGTGTGGATTGGAACCGACGGTGGATTGAATTGTTATAACGGTTATGAAGTAATCAGGTTCGACAGGCCTAAAGATCCCATACAACTTTCCAAAAGATGGATTACTTGCCTTTTTGAAGATATAAATGGAATTATTTGGATCGGGACTGTCAGCAAAGGATTATATGCATATGATCCAGTGCTGGATGTATTTGATCACTTTAAATCTGAACCTGAAGATTCTTTAAATCTGAGTAGTGACTATATTCTTTCCATTTACCAGGATAAAGACGGTATAATCTGGATTGGCACAGATGGGGGTGGATTAAACAGATTCAATGTAGAAACTGAAACATTCACAGCATTCAGACCTGTAACGGAGCAAGCAGATAATAAAAAAAATATAATTTCCTCAATGATCGAAGATAACGACGGAACATTCTGGATTGGAACGCAGGAAGGTATTTTTCATTTTGACCGTATAAATGAGAAATTCATTCCCTTCAAAAAAAAATTGGACATTCCTGAAATCTTTCAGCAAATACTTTGTTTCCATCAGGATACAGATGGAAATATCTGGTTTGGAACTTTAAAAGGGTTGTTTAAATATATTATAGAAGAAAGAGAGTTAATCCATGTCATTTCAGGCAACGATAAAAATAATGATCATCTCCGTGATGATGTAATTGTATCCATACAGGGTTCAAAAATCTCAGGTAAGAAAGCACTTTGGATTGCAACAAAAAATGGTTTGATCAATTATGATTTGCGTAATGACCGGTTCTCAAGAATCGTCATTGATCCGACAAACCCTATAAGTCTGTCCAATAATTTTATCAATGATCTCTTTTTAAATGATAATGGTATCCTATGGATTGGTACTGCATGGTCAGGTGTCAATAAATTAGACACCCGTGGTAATCCTTTCAACCATATTCAACTTAAATCTGAGGATAATAACCTGTTTTATACTGCCGGTGGATTCTTTATGGATAGACAGGGATATTTGTGGGTGAGTGCCTGCACTGAAGGATTATTCAAATTCGATCAACAATTTAATAAAATTGCTCAATACAATTTTGAGAAAGGTTTTACAATTGACGCTGACAGCCCTATAACCAATCACGTGGATTATATATATGAAGACTCTGACAGCGTTTTATGGATTGGACTCTGCGGATGGGGTCCAGTCATATTTGATAGGGACAAGGAGTCAATAATTTACCTGGATTCTGATTTACCTCAAGAAGAAAATATACGTCAAGAAAGAATTAATAGTATTCTTGAAGATGCAAGGGGTTCAATTTGGTATGGAGCAGATGGTGGCATTTTTATAAAAGAAAAAGATGAAAGTAAGCATGATCCGATCAGATTCATTGACAAAGCATTAGTCAGGCAATCATGTTTTTATGATATTTTCGAGGATGGTGAAGGGAATTTATATTTTGGAATACAAGGGCAAGGTGCATTGTGTTTAAAACCTGAAAACCACAAATCCATGGAATTTATTCATCACGGAAAGGATGAATCAGAACCCGGAATATTCAAAACCTCTGTATGGGATTTTTATGAAGATATTCAAGGTAACCTATGGGCAGGTTCCAGTCGCGGGCTGAACAAATACAATCCTGATATACAAAAATTTGAACTTATTGTTGATACCACAGATCTTTTTTCCAGAGGAATAATTCAGATCATGGGTGATCAAAAAGGGAATTTATGGTTGAGTCATATGACCAATGGCCTTATTAGATATCAACCTGAAACCAAAAAAATAAAAATATTTGATATTAGCGATGGACTACCTTTTGATAATATAATTACACGTTATTGGTATCAATCTGAAGATGGAATGATTTTTATACCAGGTTACCTGGGTGATGGCAACGGTTTTTTTTATTTTCATCCCGATAGCATCACTGATAATAAAAAAATTCCCCAGATAGTTTTAACTGATTTCAAAGTGGAGAATAAACCTTTTCCGATTGACAGTAGTATTTCAGCAATTAAAAACATCAGGTTAAAATACAATCAAAACTTCTTCTCCTTTCAATTCGCAGCATTGGAATATACCAATCCCGAAAAAAACCAGTATGCCTATTTCCTTGAAGGACTTGATGAAGAATGGATATATTCAGGAAACCGCCGTTTTGCAAATTATACAAATGCTCCTCCCGGGAAATATGTTTTTCATGTAAAAGGTTCTAACAATGATGGATACTGGAATGAAGAAGGAACAAGTACCGCAATAATCATCCTTCCTCCTCCATGGAAAACATGGTGGGCTTACACGATCTATGGAATTCTTCTATTCGGTTTAATCTATGCCTGGAGAAGATATGACCTGAAACGTCAGCGGTTAAAGCAAGATTTGGAAATAGAGCATGTGGAAGCCGAAAAGTTGAAGGAACTGGATACCATGAAATCCCGGTTTTTCGCCAATATCTCGCAT
>JAIOTR010000116.1 GCA_021106665.1 Bacteroidales bacterium | reverse complement strand
TCGCCATCAATTCATTTTTAGAATTATCAATAATTTCTATAGTGGCTTGTAAGGGTGTTAGTGTTTCCGAATCAAGTATAACTCCTTCCAGAATGGTGTTTTGCTCAATTTTAGGTGCAGGTTGAGGCGCTGCCTTCAAATATGCAAAATGAACTTCTCCTGCATTTACGATCATGGGTTTGGCTGCTCCGAGAAATGCGATCATGTATAAATCCTGTTCACCGAAACCATCTCTCTTTTTTGAGGAATAATATCCGCGTTGCCCACTGGCTGCCATGGTAAAAAATACATCATCGTCAGGGGTGTTGATCGGGTAACCTAAATTTACCGGATTAGTCCATGATCCATCTTTATATTCTGATTTAAAAATGTCAAAACCACCCATTGTATTGTGCCCGTTTGAACTGAAATATAAAGTGTTTCCATCCAGGCTGATAAATATTCCCTCTTCATCATAGGGTGTATTGATGGTGGCGCCAATATTCACCGGATTTTGCCACCGGTTTTTTGCATCTTTTTTTGTGTAATAAATGTCCTGTCCTCCATAACCATCTTCTCTTAAGCTGGTGAAATAAAGTTTGGTTTTATCAAAAGTCAGGGCAGCTGATGCTTGTTTGAGGCCGTCATTAATGGTATTAGGCATTTTTTCGGGATAGCCATACATATTGTCAACGAGGATGCTTTCGTACAATTGGTTTCCTCCTGATGATTTGTAAACGTAAAGAATGGTGCCATCCGATGAAATGCCTGCCGTTGCATCATGGTTCATGCTGTTTAGCGCGTAGGCATTATCTGGAACAGTCCATCTTCCTTCTTCATAATACGTTACAAAAATATCTTCAAAATAATAACTGTCTTTATCCCGTTTACCACCTGTAGTGCTTTCCCTGGCAGAGGTAAACATCATCATATTTTCTTCAGGCAATACCAATGGCCTGTAATCAGGATATGCCGAATTTACAACCTCACCCATATCATCTACAAAAACCCTTTCCGGATTAGCCACCAATTCTTTGGCTGTGTTGCACTCTTTTATCCTTTTATCAATGATGGTTTCCTCCTTTGCCAATTGTTCCGGTGTGAGTGCGTTTTTGTGCTCTTTGTATTTTTCGATGGCTCTATTAAACTGGTAATCCAAATGATAGGCTTTGGCCATCAGATAATTAACATCATTGTATTCCATGTCAAGGCTTATCCTTGGATCGAGCAGATGTGCTTTTTCGAGATATTTTATCGCTTCTGACTTATCATTGTCGTGCAAATAACACCTTCCGATTTTATAATTGAGCAGCGCATTTTCAGGATTAAATTTATAGGCCTTTAGATAATTGTCAATGGCCAGCCTGTACATTCCCGGCCCGTCAGTATAAAATTTATCTCCTTTTTTAACATTCCCTAAAGCATCGCTAAGCTCTTTTTTGTGATTTGGGAAATTGTATTTTGTAAACCCTACACTTTGCGCGTACCCAATGCCAAACAAGGAAGAAATAATAAATACAAATGATAAAGTATAAATCCTGTAATTCATGTTTGTGTTCCTTTAAATATTAATCACATTGATTATTAATATAATTTTCGGCTGATATTGCCCCCAGGTCAGCGGCTTTCTGCCAATCGCGGCATGCCCCTTTAACATCTCTTTGCATTTCTTTCACTACTCCACGGTTCAGGTAGGCATCGCCATACTCTGGATTTTGTTCAATGGCTATGGTAAAATCTGAAATAGCTCCGTCCAAATCCCCTAGCATATATCTTGAATTTCCCCGATTGTTGAAAGCATGGGCAAACTTGCCATTTATCTCGATAGTTTTATTATAATCCTCAACGGCTAGCTCATATTGACCCATTTTATGTTTTATCCTTCCACGATTATTTAATGCGTTGTAGTATTCCGGATCAATTTTAATTGCTGCTGTAAAATTTTCAATGGCCGATTCAAATTTTTCAGTTTCCTCTGCAACTTTGCCCATGTTATTAAATGCCATTGCCAATGAGGGATCAAAAGTTACAGCCTTTGTTAAATCGGATGTTGCAGATTCATATTCTTTCATTATTAATTGAATACTTCCCCTGTCATTGTATGCGGCTGCATAATCCGGCCTTATATTAATGGTCATATTAAAATCATCAAGGGCCTGTGTATTTTTTGATTGTACCGCATAAACACATCCGCGATAATAATACGCTTCTGCAAGCTCCGGATTGTTTAGTATGGCAATGGAAAGATCTTCTATGGATTTTTGATATTGATTTTGAAGAAAATAAGCATAACCGCGACTTGAGTAAGCCTGTGCATCAGGATTGATCTCAATAGCCTTTGTGTAATCTGCAATGGCTTCATCAAGGCTGTTTGATTGTAATTTGAAGCAAGCCCGGTTATAATATGCTTTTGCAAACTTTGGATTTAACACAATAGCCTTGTTAACCATAGTTATTGCCTCTATTAACTTATTCTCATTAAAAAGTTCAAGGCTTTCATTGTATAACTTATTTGCCAGTTTACTGTCGCTGGATGAGATTTTTGTGGTATCAGCTGTTTGAGCCAGGATAAAAACCGGGAAAATAATAATGATAAAGTTTAGTAGAATTTTTTTCATTTTACATTTATTGAGAAAAAACAAAATATAATTATTCGAATTTCTTGTACGTAAATTCTTGTGTTTGGTTAGGGAAATGGGCAATGAAATTTTAACGAAAAAAAATAAATTTAAAAATCATAGAACACGCCCGTCTGACGGAACGGGTAGGGATAACATTGATTCAATGGATAATCACGGAACAAATCTGCGTATATCCACCTGATCTGCCTTATCAGCGTTCCATTAATTTTCAATCACATTCTTATAATGATGGAAACGTTCCAGAATATCATACACAAAGTTATAAGGCTCTTCACCCCGGCAATAACCATATTTAACTACTGAATCCTGGTAATATTCTGGCTTGGACTTGTTGCGGAGATAATAATCCACGTTATCATTCCAAAGATTTGGATCTTTATCATATTTTTCGGCCAACCGGCGGGCATCATAAACATGTGCTATTCCGGCATTATAGGAAGCAAGAACAAACTTTGTCCGCTCATCTTTATCCTCAATTTTGTTGAGAAACTGTTTGTTAAGTAGCCTGATAAATTGTACCCCGGCTTTTATTTGTTCTTCGGGAGGTGAAAGGCTGTCAACACCATATTTTGCTGCCGTATGAGGCATCAATTGCATCAATCCGAAAGCTCCTGCCCACGAACGGGCATCAGGATAAAATCTTGATTCCTGGTAGATCAATGATGCCAACAGGCGCCAGTCCCATTCTATCAGCTCACTGTATTCTTTAATGAATTTATCATAAGGCGAAATTTTACCACCCTTTATCGAGTGATATTCGCTTCTTGCATAGTTAACTGATCTTGTATTCTTAAAGTATTTGTTATAAAGGTAAACTGAAATTTTTGTTTTATTATAGTCTTCAAGCCATGCGTTGATGGTATCAAGCAAACCGGTTGTACCCATCTTTACAGCCCAGGCAATGTTTTGAGGAAAACTGATCGGGGTTTTTACGTCAATATCAGGAAAGTACTTTTGATTTACGAGGGCAATATGTTCATCGCTGATGGTATAATCTATTTCTCCTTTAGCAACCATATCTATCAACTCTTCAACGGTTGCATATGGGTGTTCAACGATATTAATATCTGCCCCGATTTCGTCAGAAAGATTATACAGGCGGATCTCGAATATTGTGTTTTTTTGGATATGGATTGTTTTCCCGGCAAGATCAAGCGGATTTCTTATAAGATGGGAATTAATCTGATCCATGGTTGCCATCTTCCTCCAGTTTTCTGGTTTTCGCTGAACCAGCATTTGGCGGGTTTGACTTAAAGGACTGCTAAAATCAACCAGTTTGCTTCGCTCTTTGGTTACTGTCAATCCAAGGGCAATCAAATCACAATCATTTTGTTCAATGCACTCAAAACTTGATTCAATATCATTGATGATCTTTATTTCAAGTTTTACTCCCAGATATTTAGCAAATGATTTCAATAATTCATATTGGTAACCCATTGGTTCACCACGGTAAACAAAATAATTTGTTGAATTATAGTCGGTAGTTGCTACCAGTTTTTTTTCATAAAGTATCCTGGTTAAAACAACGTCCTTTGGTTTGGGACGTACTTCAACAACCTCTTTTGTTTTCTGTTCCTGCTGATTACATGAATACAGAAGCAAAATAAACAAAGAAAATAATAAGGAATAAAAGGTAATCCTTTTATACATCAATTGATTTATTTTATGAAACTATATATTACTAAAGTAGTTGAAAATAATCATATAAAATGCCTGATAAGCAATTTTAAATTTTAAATATCAGTCGTTTTTTTTATAATTGATTTATTTTCAATGTTTTTTATACGGATAATAGACTTTTAGGTTAAAAAATATTTTATAGAAAAAAATGAAAAAAAATAATAAAATGAAAAATTTAATTGTTTTAACCCTTGCAACTATATTATCATTTTCATTTTTACTTACCAAATCACAAACCCAATCAGGCGCTTTTACTGTTACAGGCGCCGGCTATAGTACAGCAGTTGTTTCAGATTATCAATGTGTGGGATTAAATCCAGCCAATCTGGGCTGGAAACGTAATAATCACCTGATGAATGTTGGTTTTGGAGAAGGTAGTTTTTCAGTATACTCTGAACCTTTAAAGCGTGCACTTGTTGATGAATTATTTAATGCCGGTGATCCTTTTTCCTATGAAGAGAAGCAGGAAGCTGTTGAGAATTTCACAAATACAAAGTTGAGGTTTGAAGGCAATGTAAGTGGTTTTGGATTATCTATTCAAGATGAAAAAATAGGAGGGTTTGCTTTTGCAATGAAAGAAAGAATGGTATGGGACTCTAACCTGAATGAAGAAAGCGCTGATATTCTTTTTAATGGTTATAATGCATCATATTTTGACTCACTCGTTGTGCAGACCAACGGGGATACAGTGGGTTATGCATCAATAGATGCCATTCAATATGTTAGTGATCTTTTTGAAGGAAGCAAACTTGATTTGCTTTGGTTCAGGGAATTTAATCTCTCTTATGGAAGAAGCATCGTAAACACTAAAACCTTTTCCCTTTATGGAGGAATAGGAATAAAATACTTGCGGGGATACAGTGTTTTTAACTATTCTTATGTAGATGGAGTGATGTCAGCTTATTCAGCGTTGAATCCGTCTTTTGATGTGGATTATGATGCCGATTCTCCCTCTCAAATATATAATACGGAATACCAGGCCATTGGTAATGGTTGGGGGCTTGATTTCGGAATATCAGCCATGTTCTTAAATCAATTGCGGGTGGCTGTTGCAGTAACTGACATTGGACAAATAAAATGGGATGGAAATGTTTATTCAGGAGAGAACGCCTTACTTGAAAATATTGAAACTGCTGGATTAAACAATTATAATATTCTTGAACTTGATGACAATCTGGCTTTTGATAATTTGAAATGGGGCGGATGGGAAGGTCTTGAGAATAAATCGACCAAACTCCCAATGAATTTAAGGGCTGGGGCATCGTACCTTCTTAATAATAAGTTTGAATTTGGAACAGAGTTTTATTTCCCCATGAACGAGGTTCCCGGGTCTTATGATAAACTTATTTTTGGTCTCGGCACACGGCTTTCTCCCGTCAAATGGTTTAGGGGATCAATTGGATTTGTAACCGGTGGTCATACAGGTACAAATATTCCGGTGGGAATTTCCTTTTTCCCGTTTAATAATAACAGTTTTACCTGGGAAATTGGTTTAGCGGTCAGGGATATAACGACATATTTTTCACAGGATAAACCCACTATTTCAATGGCAATGGGTTTGCTACGGTTTAGTTTTGGCAGTACGGAAAAGCAAGTTAGGTTTGATAATACGGATGAGATGATCAACAACTAAACCGTCTTTCGATACCTCCAAACAGCCAAACTCAGAATAATTGTTCCATAAATTATTAAAGAAACTATTTCTTTGTAAATATCCCAAAAGCCTGAACCTTTTAACAATACCATCCTAATCACACGCATAAAATAAGTATAAGGGTTTAGAATATTAATAAATTGAGCCCATTTAGGCATGCTTTCAACCGGTGTAAAAATACCACTCATCAAAACAAAAGTCAGCATAAAAAAGAAAACAATAAACATCACCTGCTGTTGAGTATTTGCTAATGTGGAGATAAATAATCCAATACCAAGAGCAACAATCAAATAAATACTGGTAAAACCGAAAAGCAGCAATAAACTGCCTTCCATTGGAATGTTAAATAATAATTTTCCGATTGTTAAACCAAAAGCCAGTTCAAACATAGCAATAACCCAAAAAGGAAACAGCTTGCCGAAAATAAACTGGTATTTCACTATGGGCGTAACATTTATTTGTTCGATGGTCCCCATTTCTTTTTCCCGTACAATATTCAACGCAGCCAGAAACATACCGATGATGGTAACAAGAATAACAAGAATTCCAGGAAGCATGTAAATCTTATAATTTAATTCCGGATTATACCAGTATGAGTAGTTTATATTAATTGTCTTTCGTGGTATGGGAGCGATACTATGGATGTATTCAGTAATGATGTTCTTGTTAAAATCAACTAAAACATAATTTGCATATGCATTGGTTAATCCGGCTGCAGTTGCATTTATGGCATTGATCTGAAGCTGCAGGGATGCCTTATTTTCTTTCAATAATTCCTTTTCAAATCCTGCAGGAATATGTAAAATAATATCTGCATTATCATTTGTTATCTGATGTTCAGCTTCTTTTATATTAAATGTTGCACTGTTTACATAAAAAAATGGTGATCCGTCAAATTTGCCAATCAGTTTTCTGGAAACAGTAGAAAGATCATTATCCACTACTATCATGTCAATGTGCTTCATTTCAAGTGTGGCCGCATAAACAAGTACAATTAATTGAATAATGGGAACAATAAAAATTACTGGCAGCATGGTTTTATCCCTGAAAATCTGAATAAATTCTTTTTGTATGATGTATCCTATTGTACGCATTTGTTAGTGCTGAGTATTAAGTAGTTAGTGCATGGTATTTAGAATTTAGACCCTTGTCTCAATTGTATTTTAACTCATGTCTAAAATCTCATGTCTCATATCTATTATTATTCTAACCGTATTTTAAATTTCTTCACACTCAACGCAATGAAAAACAACATCATACCGGTTAATATAAGTGTCTCCTTCCATATATACATAAAACCTGTTCCTTTAAGCATTATGTTTTTGACGATGATGATAAAGTATTTCGGGGGCATTAAATGACTTATCCATTGAAGCAGAACAGGCATATTTTCGATTGGAAAAATGAAACCTGAAAGTAACAGTGTAGGCAGCATTAAGGCAAAGATTGAAATAAACATGGCTACCTGTTGGCTTCTCGCCATGGTGGAAATAAAAATTCCCAGTGACAAGGCCATACTAATAAATAGAAAACTTTCCAATAAAAGCAACCATATACTTCCTTTTAATGGCATCCCGAATACAAAATATCCTATAAGTATGATGGTAATAGCGTTAACAAATGCTAAAGTCACATAAGGGATCACTTTCCCGATAATTATCTGTGCCGGTTTTAATGGTGAAACCAACAAAATTTCCATAGTTCCCATTTCCTTTTCACGCGCTATTGAAATAGAGGTCATCATTGCTGATACCAGCATCAGGATCAATGCCATGGTACCCGGGACAAACATATAAACGCTTTTTAAACCTTCATTAAATACCATTCGGACCTCAGTGTCTATTTGCAATGGTTGGCCAACCAACTGATTCTCCTTTTGGATATAATCCATTAGGATTCTGCTTGTATAGTTTACAATTAAATTGGCGGTATTGGCATCAGAAGCATCTGCTATAAGTTGAACATTGGCAATTCCTTCCCGTTGCAGTTTTTTTGCAAAATCGGGTTCAAATACAATTACTTCCTTAACATCACCTTTTTTAAATATATCTTCAATATTGGAGATGTGATCCAGGTTTTTTTCCAGTATAAAATACCCGGAAGAAATGATCTTATTTGAAATTTGAAGTGTTACATCATCTTTCGACTGATCGTAAATCGCTATTTTAATATCTTTAATTTCATTTGTAACAGCATAGCCGAAAATCAATAATTGGGCAATCGGAATTCCGAACAAAACCAGCATTGTCTGAATATCCCTGAAGATGTGGAAGAATTCTTTTTTTACGAAACCCAGGAATTGTTTCATTGTTGAGTATTTAGTAATTAGAAATTAGTTATTGGTCATTAGTCATTAGTAGTTTCGTACCCTATTACCCTCTCGCCAATTTCAAAAACACTTCATCCATATTTATTGCGTTATATGTATTTTTTAGTACCGATGGTGTATCCAAAGCATCAATTCGTCCATCAACCATAATCGAAACCCGATCGCAATACTCTGCTTCATCCATATAGTGTGTAGTTACAAATACTGTAATACCACTTCTGGCGGTTTCATAAATCATATCCCAAAACTGACGCCGGGTAATAGGATCGACGCCACCTGTCGGTTCATCCAGAAATACGATTTTCGGTTTGTGGAAAATAGCGATTGAAAATGCCAGTTTTTGTTTCCAGCCCAATGGCAATGAAGAAATTAGAGTGTCTTTCAGATGTGTGATTTGTAGACTTTCCAGTAATTCATTCATTCGTTCTTTAATTACCTTGCCAGATAAACCATAAATACCTGCAAAAAATCGTATATTCTCCTTAATGGTCAGGTTTTCATAAAGGGAAAACTTCTGACTCATATAGCCAATATTTTTTTTAACCTTCTCGGTTTGTTTATAAACATCGTACCCTGCAACTTCAACATTCCCTGAAGTAGGTGCTGATAATCCGCAAAGGATTTTAATGGCAGTAGTTTTGCCTGCTCCATTGGCACCCAAAAACCCGAATATTTCACCTTCGTAAACATTGAAACACAGATTATCATTGGCCACAAAGTCACCGAATTTTTTTACCAGGTTTTCAACCTTTATTATGATATTTTCAGAATTAGTTTTCATTCTTCATTAAAGCCATAAAACAGTCTTCAATATC
>JAIOTR010000554.1 GCA_021106665.1 Bacteroidales bacterium | reverse complement strand
TAATCAGGCTGAAAAGTGATTCTGGCATTTCTTTACCATCAATAATAAACGTACCATTGAATATTTTGTGTCTGCAATGTTCTGAATTCACCTGAGAGAACCCAAACACCTCACTGTCTGTTAATTTTCGTCCTAATTTAAGGCTTAATTTTTCGAGGTAGTTAATTTCATCTTCATTTAATGCAAGGCCTTCTGCTTTATTGAATTCACCTATGTTTTTAATATATATTATCGGGTCGGGTTCTTTGTCAATGGTAAAAATATCCTGATCAATATTATTGTAAAATGCTTGTAGCATGGGATCAAAATCGGCTTCATTCGATGCTACCTCAACAAACTCTTCAATTCTTTCAATTCCTTTGATACCCATATTTTGAGTTATCTCCACAGCATTGGTGCTCCATGGTGTGATCATTTCTTTTCTTGGCCCTATAAAATATCCGGTTAATGATTTGTGTTCAACAAGTTCTGCCTCACTAAATAACCAGATAAGTTTTTGAATATTTGTACCGGTAGGTTTGTTTATTGTGCCAGCGATAAAAAATTTATTGCTCGAGCCTTTGAAAAATAGAACCATGAAGCGTAAGAATTACAGACTAATTTATAAAATTGAATTTTGCGCAAAGGTAAAAATGTAATTGTTTGTTAGCGGGTTATCAGGAACATAATTATTCACATCTTAATTGTTATGGTACATTAACAAAAAATTAACTTGTAAATTAGAAATATATACTATTTTCGCCCGCTCAAAATTGAAACGAACGAAGTAATTAATTTAAAATGTTGAATCATGAATCAAGTAAATGAAAATTTGAAAAAAAATTGTGTGGACGCTGTAACGGCATTCCAAAAACTAAATAAGAAAGAATTTATTGACATCCAGTCCAAACTTAAATGGTGCCTTGGAAGTTATGAATATGACAAAAATCCTGAAGGATTATTTGAGTATGGCATAAAATCTTTGGATACCTTAAAAAAGGTTAAATCAAAAGAGCCAAGGAAAGTCACTAAAAAAGTAATTGACGGGCTTGAAAAAGCCATTCTTTCTTATAATGAAAATTAATAACATTTTTTAACGATTTTTAAGAGGAGGTTCAATAAGAACCTCCTCTTTTTTTTGAGAATTAGTCTATTTTTGCATAATCACATGTAATGATTTTAAATCTTTGTCGTTTCTATAGACAAAACGGACTGATAATCATTACCAAAAAATGGAATCAAAAACAGTTGCTTTTGTTATGGAAGAACGGATTTCCGCATTAAAGAAGGTTGATATTTTTTCTGAAACTGCCGATGAAGTCCTTATGGAAATCGCTGCTGTGGTATCGGAAGAAGAATATAAAAGAGGACAAAATATTTTTAAAAAAGGCGATGTAGGTGATGCGATGTATATAATTAACGAAGGCAGTGTTCGCATACACGATGGTAATCATGTATTATCACGCCTTGTTCAGGGACAGGTATTTGGTGAATTTGCCTTATTTGATAAAGAATCACGATCTGCTTCGGTAACAGCCGAAGAATCAACATTATTATTTAAGCTTGGTCAGGATGACTTTTATGATGTCATGGCTGGCAAAGCTGAAGTTACAAAAGGTGTTCTTATAAAAGTTATCAAAAGGATCCGTGAAATGAATGAACTGGAAGGTAAGCTGGCTAAAAGTTACCTGAAGATTCAGAAGCAGAAAAATGAAATAGAAGAAAACCATCAAAATATATTGGAACAAAAAGCTGAACTGGAAAAAACCAATGAACAGCTTGTAAGACTGAATGAAGAAAAAAACCAACTGATCAGTATTGTTTCGCATGGATTAAGAAACCCGTTAACCAGTAGTTTGTGTGTTATTGACCTGCTGGAACATGAATGCGATAACTGTACTGACGACCAAATGGAATATATCCAGGTCATTCATAAAAGCCTGAGGCGGATGAACAGCCTGATCAACCAAACACTGGATATTGATATTATTGAATTGCAACGCGATAAGCTCAAACCGGAAAAAGTGAATTTTGCCGATATATTGAAATTGATAGAAGAAGGGTTTAAATATACTTTATCATTGAAAAGGCTTGAGCTTGATTTGAATGTAAAGGATTTATTTGCCAATGTTGACCGGAATTTTATTTATATCATTTTTGATAACTTGTTATCGAATGCCGTAAAATTTTCACCTGCAAATAAAAAAATAACCATCGACCTTTTTGAGTCGGATGGAAAAGCCGTTGCCGAGATCAGTGATGAAGGTCCGGGAATTAGCGAAGAAGCATTGAAAACATTATTTGATAAACCACAGGTACATGACCGCCAGGCTGATAAAACAGGTTTGTCAATTGTTAAAAAGTATGTAGAAGCCATGAATGGTGAGCTTTTATGTAAAAGTAAATATGGTCAGGGAACTACGTTTGTTGTGAAATTTGATATTATTTAGAATTTATGC
>JAIOTR010000415.1 GCA_021106665.1 Bacteroidales bacterium | reverse complement strand
TCGGTCTCCACAAGAAGGTCGTTATAGGCTCCTTTGTGGAAATCGGCATTAAGCGTTTGGGTAAATGATACCTGGGCATTGCTGTTATAGCCCAAAAGTACTAGGGAGATTAATCCCAAAAGCAATCCTTTCGTAACTGCTCGAAAATGTAAGTTGTCTTTCATAACATAAAAATTTAAAGGTTAATAAACATTTGTTTTAATTAAATTTTATCACTTATGTTTTCAATATAATTTATTATCAAGTTTTTTTTATCAGGATCAACCGGTAAAATAATTCCGTTAATGAGTTCCAGTTCCGGTTTATTTTTAAAATTGAATTTTGAGAAATACTCAAGGTTTACAATATATTTTTCGTGTACTTTTATGAAATTGTCACCGGTAAGCTTTATCTCGTAAGAGTCAATACCTGTTGTTGCTTCAACGCACTTATTATTACTCAGATGTAGTTTAGTTTTTTTGCCTGATGCTTCAAGGTAAATTATTTCATGGGTATGGATGATATTGATTTGTTTGTCGGTATTTACAGCGAGCTTGTTTTCGGATTCATAATTACCGGTTAATTCATCAATGAAAAACTTTGTTGTATTTTTTAAGTTGTCAATCGTTGTGCTGTATCGAATATGCTCCTTATTGGCTTCAAGGAATTCCTGAAGGCCTTCCTTGCAGTTCATATCATCTATGATTATGATTCTCTCCATTAAAATACCAATAATCCTAATTAGTTAAAGTAAAGATACTATCAGCTACATAGATTGAGTGGGGTGAATTATTATTTGCCGGGAATGAATTATTATTTGTAAACTATTCAATCAAAATTATTTTTTTAGTCTGTGAAAATGCCCCAACTGTAATTTGAAAAAAATATATTCCTGCAGGTAAATAGCTAACATCAAATTCAAGCTGATTGGAGGCAGATTTTCCTTCAAATAAAAGTGCTGCTCGTATCCCAAACAAACTATAAAGCTCAATTTTGCAATGTTCAACTTCAAACTTCGAACTCCGAACTTCAAACTTGTTTCTAGTTGGATTGGGATAAATAGCAAAATTTAAATCTTGATTATCAAAAACTCCAGTGGCATTCAATGATGCTAAATAGAAATGGTACGATGTATTGTAATTCTCCTGAAGGTTTTCAAAATCAATGATCAGCGATTTAAGAGGTATGTCAGGCATAAAAAAAGCGGCCGGGGCTTCACTGGAAGGCATACCTCCAATTACCAGGTTGTTATAAACCACATAAGTTTCCGGCGTGTCAGAACCTAATAATGCCGAATTTATCGAGTCCCATTTAGGTATGTTTATACCATTTTCAAAAAGGTTTGCATCAAAGAGTTCAATCAACCAGTTGTCAATAATTTCATGCGAAACTTCGTTATCATTTTCATCAATTGCCGAAATCAAGGCATTTTCTACATCAATGTCAACCAGGCAAAATCCCCAACCTTCAGAAGGGGTATCCTGATCGAAGTTGATGGTTAAGGTAGCTTGTGAAGTAATGGGTTGTCCGCTGGTACCGGCGCCGTTTTCAAGAACCTTTATCCTTAAGTTTTGAGCAAAATCTGCCTGGCCGAATATGTTTTCAAATTCATTACCGTCATCAAAAACTTCGTCATCTAAAATTTGAACTTCTCCGTATAATGTACCCTCAACTACCCATGTAAAATCTGATAATACTGCATTGGTAAATGTTCCGGTTCCCTGATGAACACCTGTCAATGTGAATGTTGCATATTCCTGTCCCCAGGAGCAAGTAAAAAGTAAAAAGGTAAAAGTAAAAAGTAAAAAGTAGGTTTTCATAACATTTTATTTTTGAATGATTAATTTTTTCGAAATTTGTTGATTTTCTGAATGAAGGCGGCAGATATAAACTCCGGCCGGCAGATAACCCACATCAAATTCAAGCTGGCCTGAAGCAGGTTTTCCTTCAAATAGCAGTGCAGCTCGTTTCCCAAACAAATCAAAAAGTTCCATTCTGCAATGCCCAACTTCAAACATCCCCGCCTGACTGACGCAGTTGGGCAGGGAACATCGAACTTCAAACTTTTCCCTTGCAGGATTAGGATAAATTTGAAGGCTTTCAATTTTACACTCATTGTAACCGACATATCCCCCTTCCACAATCACGTACCACCACTGTTCAACATTATCAAATGAGGTAACATTATACCACACCGGAACTACAAAACTTGTTGTGTCTTCATCATCAGGATATATACAGGCATAATCGGAAATGGCGATATAAGGAACGAGGTACTGGAGGTCAACCGTATCGTAAACAGTTGCAATTACAGTATGGTTTTCATAATCAATAATGGGAGGTGCTATTTGTGATTCAAAAGAGATGTCAATGATGTCATTGTCATAAAAAACCGGATTTGAATCATCGTATTTAATGGTAGTAGCATCTTTCACCATAATCGTATCATACGAACCTGCTGCAACTACAAATTCGTCATTGTTTATTACAGATATTTCCCAGGGTGTTCCATACATTTCAGGAATACAAAAATTCCATTGCAAATCACCTTGCGGGTTATATTTTACAACCGTAATAAATTCCCAGGGAAAGCAACTTTTTACACTTATCCCACAGATATAGACATTGCCATCAAGCCCCATGTCAAAATCAACAGGGTGGTCGTTAAGATAATTAAAATGATCCCACCTTGCATCCCACAAGAGATTTCCTGAAGGGTTATACTTCAACAGGATATAATCTTTTCCGGTTCCAGGATAAGGATCTTCGTACGCGCTATAACCTCCAACATACAGATTGCCTGATTCATCTGTTTCGAGGAAGTAAGCGTTGTTTGAACGATACTCGGGATTCCCATAACTTTTGTCCCATTGGAAATTACCATTTTGGTCATACTTAACCGTTACAATATCTGTAAGGTTAGAACTAATCTGATTGTAACCTGTTATGTATACATTCCCAATATTATCAACTATGACTTTCTGAGCGATATCCGTATCATTGTAAACCTGGCCATCATAAAAGGCATCCCATAATAGATTTCCATCCGGGTCAAATTTCACCACACAATAATCAATAGAAGTATTCCAGGCATCGCCGGCAATGTAAACATTTCCGGATGGATCAACTGCCACGCTTTTTGAATTTGAGTATATTCCGGTTCCTTTATGGGTTGCAGTCCATAGAGTATCGCCGTTGAAATCCATTTTAAAAATAAGCATTTCAGAATCTGTTACACCTTGTTCGAATTTTGTTCCGGCAATATATAAATGGTTGTCGTCAATGGTCATATAGGTGGGTTTCACCTGCCATTCGAAAGCATTGAATGTAGCATCTGCGATTTCTGAAGTCCATAAAAGTGTTCCATCC
>JAIOTR010000149.1 GCA_021106665.1 Bacteroidales bacterium | reverse complement strand
TTTTTGATTCTCACAGGATGCAGTTGATTGGTAAAAGAGATATGTATGCCCACCAATTGAAGACAGAAATGGATTTGTTGGAAACACTGTATAAGATTGATATTTCGGTAAATTACGATAATGTTGCATTTGGAAGTGTTGTTATAACAAATTTGCAAAAGATTTTTGTTTCCATTGGCCTTGGAAAAATTACCATAGAAAATGACACATTTTTTGCAATATCATTGCAAGTTCCTTTTTTCCAGGCAATGAAAGGGTTAAAGAAAGGGGATGAATTTGAATTCAGAGGTAAGAAAATTAAAATCATGGAAGTATTCTAATATCTACTCTCCCTTTTTAATAAAAAATTAATTTTCAGAAATAAACTCTGATTTGGCTGCAGCGCAAATCGGACAAACCCAATCTTCCGGAAGATCTGAAAAGGCAGTTCCGGGTACTGTTCCCTGTGTTTCATCTCCTTTGTCAGGTTCATAAACATAAGCGCAAATGGGACAAATGAAATTGGGTCCAAAATCTTCTTTTTCTTCCTTTTCAGTTTTTGATTTTTCTGCATTAATCTTGTCCTTATCAATATATGTCGGTGCATTTTTAGGAGCAAGTCCTTTTTTAATATCACGGTAATAAGCATAAGTAAGCGGATCTTTAGCATCATCCAGTAGTTCTCCTGCTCCCACTTTACCGATGAAAAGAAAATGTGTTCCCATATCGAATTTATCAACAACCTCACATTCAAAAAAGGCAATAGAATTTGATAATATAACCGGTGATCCAGTAGTGCCGATCTTATAATCCACAGTTTTGAATTTATCTGTTTCTGCACTACTGCTGTATCCGAATGTCCCGATCAACCCTGCATCTGTGTCTTTTTCCAGAATAGAGATAGCGAACGCTTTACTTTTGCCAATTACTTTTGCGCTGTAATTATCTTTATGACAACTGATCGCAATTTGTGGAGGTTCAGCAGTTACCTGGAAAGCTGTATTGGCTATATACCCGCTTAGATTATCACCATCTTTAGCTGTGATCACATAAAGACCATAGGTTAGTTTGAAAAAGGCTTCTATGTTCATGATGCAAAAATTATGTTTAAAGTTAAAATTGTGATATGTGAATCAAATTATCAAAGTTAGAAATTATATTTTGAATACAATTTTAGTATTGAAACCTTAATCCAAAATACCAGTTAGTAAAATCAACATCCTTGCGTAAATGTTTATCAGTTGAGAATTCATATCCAATTGTAAATCTGATTCTTTTTAAAATCATTGCACCTGCCTTGATACCGAAGTAACTATATTCAAATTTGGTTTGATCTCTGAAAGTAATTCCCCAAAAGACAATGTTTGCATAATCTGAAAATAATCCAAAGTGATAAACGCTATTGTCCTTATATACATTTTGAAAATAAAAAACAGGTGAAATCCCCCATTTTCCTGCAATCCTGAAATCATATCCAGTGTTTATATGATATGTGGCAGACGGTTCAAAGAACTTAGTTTTCTTATCTTTCAGATAAACAGTAAAGAAATCTAAATAGGAAAATCCAAAATAAAAACCATAGTAATTTAACCACAGACCCATATTATATTCCAATCTATCATCGAAACGTTCTAATTCCTGTATCAAAGGATCCAAAGTATCAGTAGCGGGATGTTCCAAAATTTTATCAACATCTAAAACTAATCGGTTGAATGTTATTGCTGAAGCACCTACCCTGATATTTAAGTTTTCAATAATGTTAAACTTGTATGAAACTGATAAATTAATCTCATGCATACGGGAATATCCAATTTTATTGAAAGAATAATATCCGCCAATTCCAATATTTTGTTTTTTGTCAAGATTTGTGGAGTAATTAGAGTGAAAATATTTTGTTTTAAATGTTTTAGGATTAGATAGTTGGAAAGAACAATTTAAAACATGTTGCCCTTGAAGACCTGTATAGGCCGGATTTACCTTGATCCCTTCAAAAAATGCGGATCCAAAACGATTGATGTATTTTATTGAATCATTCTGACTGAAAACAATATTAGTGAGTAATAGGAGACAATACAGGAATAAGAATTTCTTCATATTTGGGTTCTTATATCTGTTATATAATATTGATAGTACAAATCTATAAAAAATCCCCATCTACAAAAACTCTTTTAAAATATATTTTTGAAACCTGCGTTATTCAGGAGTTATTAACAAATTGATGTTATAATTTAGACTTATCGCTTCATATTTACACGCTTTATAGTTAATAATTTTGTTTGGTTCAACCATGTTGTAACTCATTAACTGATTAGCAGGAACAGAAAGGTTAATTTTATCAGACGTGCAGGTATGAGGATATCATTTCATAAATTTTTTTCATTGTTTTTTCTTATTGTTTTCACCCTTACTTTATGGGGTCAGAAAACAGCCATTTACAGAAACCCTGAAGTATCATATAAAACAGGGATCGAACTTTTGGAAAAGGAAAAATATGGAGCAGCCCAGGATCATTTTGATTTTGTTATCAGGGAAGTTAAAAATCCCCTTTCACATTTAAGAGTGAATGCCGAATATTTTGATGCCCTGTGTGCTTTGGAGCTTTTTAATAAGGATGCAGAATTTAAATTTAATGAGTTCATCCGAAAGCATCCAACCAATTCAAGGGTAAGCCTGATCAATTACCAGCTTGGCCGCCTTGCTTACAGAAATAAAAAGTATAGCTCGGCTCAAAAGTATTTTGCAGAAGTGGATGAATCTGAATTGAGTGAAGATCAGCTTGCTGAATATAATTTTAAAATTGGCTATTGTTACTTCAAGACCAAAGATCTGCAGGATGCAAAACCATATTTTGAAAAGGTCAGATACAAGGATTCAAAATATAATTCACCGGCAAGCTATTACCTTGCGCATATAGCCTATATCGAAGAAGATTACACTACGGCATTGGCCGAATTTGAAGAACTGGCAAAAGATCCGAATTTTAGCGCTGTCGTACCTTACTATTTGGTTCAGATACTGTTTGTTCAGGAAAAGTATGATGAAGTGCTTGAAGTTGCTCCTGAACTATTTGAGAATGCTACAGCTAAAAGAAAACCGGAGATTGCACGGATCATTGGGGAGTCGAATTACAGGCTGGATAATTTTGAAAAGGCATTGCCATTTATGGAGCAATACCATCAAACATCGAGAAGCAGGATAAGCAGGGAGGACAATTATTCATATGCTTTTACACTCTATAAAACCGGCAATTATGAAAAGGCGATCACTTACTTCCAGAAAATAACCGGTAGTAAAGATGAGTTGGCGCAATATACCTATTATTACCTGGCAGCCTGTTACCTCGAAACCGGTCAAAAAAAGTTCGCAGCCAATGCATTTAATTCAGCATATAAACTTCCCTTTGACCAGGAGATAAGGGAAGATGCCCTTTTTAATCATGCCCAACTTGCATTTGAATTGTCATTTGATCCTTACAGCGAAGCCATAAATGCATTAAAGAAATACCTTCAGAATTATCCTGATTCAGAAAGGAATGATGATGCCTACAATTTTCTTTTTAAAATATCTATGGCCACAAGGAATTTTGATGATGCACAAGAGGCTTTGGAGCATATCAAGACCAAGGGAAAGGACTATAATAAAAACTACCAGCTAATTACTTTCTACCGTGGAATTGAGCTGTTCAACCAGTTTAATTATGAAGAGGCAAATAATATGTTCCTAAAGGTTATTGATAATGATTTTGACAAATCAATTACAACTCAAGCCAAATTCTGGACAGGGGAGTCATTTTACAGGATGGAAAATTATTGGGGCGCCAAAAAATACTACATGGAGTTTCTTTCTGCTTCTGCGGTTAAAAAGCTTCCCATATACAATATAGCAAATTATAACCTTGGCTATGTTTACTTTAAAAGAAAGGAGTATAGCGGGGCCATTTATAATTTTAAGGAATTTATATCAAAACTTAAGGATGAGAATCCTGCCATGGTAGCCGATGCATTTTTAAGGATGGGCGATTCATGGTTTATCACCAAAGGATATGACAATGCTATTGAATATTATGACAAGGCTATTGCTGTGAATGCCATTGATGTGGATTATGCATTGTTTCAAAAGGCTGTTGCCCTGGGAGTTTTACAGCGATATAATGAAAAGATTCAAACCCTTAAATCCATTATTTCGAATTACCCTAACTCTTCATCCATTAGTGAGGTGATATATGAGCTGGGTGATACCTACCTTGTAACCCATGATAATGAAAATGCACTTATAAATTTTCGCAAGGTTGCATCAGATCATTCTGGTAGCCGTTATTCTGTAAAAGCCCGGTTAAAGACCGGATTGATCTATTATAATAACAATCAAAGCGAACTTGCACTTAGTACCTTTAAAAAAATAGTTGCAGATTTCCCTAACACCTCCGAATCGAAAGAGGCCCTGGCAAGTATTAAGAATATTTATGTAGAGACAAATGAGGTGGATGAATATCTGGCTTATGTCAATAACCTGCCGTTTGCGGAAGTGAGGATCAGCGAGCAGGATTCAATTACTTATGTTGCAGCTGAAAATAAGTATATGGATGGGGATTATGAAGCAGCCCGTCCTTTTTTGGAGAATTATGTAGAAAAATTTGAGGATGGAGCATTTATCCTGAGCGCCCGTTTTTATCTGGCCGAATGCCAATTGGTCGGAGAAGAATTTGAAAAGGCGCTTGAAAACTATGAATTTGTTTTAAATAAACCCAAATCGGAATTTACGGAGAGCGCTTTGTTAAAAGCTGCAACCATAAGTAATAATCTCGAAAATTATGAAAATGCATTAAATTATTTTACCAAGCTTGAAAAAACTGCAGAGAATAAAACAAATGTGTTGGAAGCTCAATACGGAATAATGAAGTGCTATTATCTTCTCGATAATTATGAAGAGGCTTTATCAGTGATCGGTAAAGTATTAGCCGTTGAAAAAATCAGTGACGAGAAAAAACTGGATGCTTTAGTAATAAAGGCAAATTCTCTTTATAGAACTGATGATCTTTTGCTTGCAAAAAGTGCTTATAAAAAAATTGTGGAGTTTTCTCAGGGAGAGGCTGGCGCGGAAGCAAAATACCGGATTGCCGAAATAGAGTTTATGATCTCCGACAATGAATCTGCTGAAAAAACTCTTTTTGAACTGATCAACCAATATGCCTCGCATGATTATTGGGTAGCCAAAGGATTTATTTTATTAGCGAATATCTATATTGAAACGGATAATATTTTCCAGGCAAAACAAACCTT
>JAIOTR010000476.1 GCA_021106665.1 Bacteroidales bacterium | reverse complement strand
CTTGTTTCAATCAACTGATTGAAGGTGCATAAAAATAAGTGCGAAACTTTAATTAAATAATAATTAAATGAAATCATTAAAACTACTATTTGCTTTTATTTTCATTGCCGGAGCATTGATTGCCCAGCAAGTTGACAGGGATAAAGTCATTATTGAATCTGCCACAGGCACGTGGTGATCTTACTGTCCGGACGCAGCAGTTGGAGTTGACGCCCTGGTCGAAAATGGATTTGATGTAGCGGTTATTGCTTATCATTCCGGTGACGAATATCAAAATACATATTCCACAGCAAGATTGAATTATTATTCAAGTATGATACCCGGATTCCCAACCGTTATTTTTGATGGTGTTACCAATTCTGTAGGTGGTGGTGGAAATATGTATCCTACTTATCTCTCAAAGTATAATTCAAGAATTTCGGTTCCTTCATCCTATACCATTGATGTAGAAGGAACAAACTCCGGTTTGATAGACTATGAACTGGAAATTACAATAGAAAAAGTTGCTTCAGGAATTGATAATCCGAAAATGCATATTGCAGTGGTTGAATCGCATATACCTGAAAATTGGGGTGGTTTAACTGAAGTGAATTTTACAGAACGACTTATGGCACCAAACCAAAATGGAACAACACTGGATTTTTCATCAAGTAATACTGAAGAGATAATAATTAATTTCAGTTGTGATCCATCATGGGTTAATGAAAATTGTGAAGTGGTTATATTTCTGCAAAATAACAGTACAAAAGAAGTTTTACAAGGGATCAAACGTGATTTATCCGATTTTGGAACTACCAATGTGAATGATGCAGCAGTATTGGGTGTTATAGCGCCTCAAACAGTTTGTAATGAGAGTTTCATTCCAAGGGTGGAAATTGCAAATTACGGACTTGATAACTTAACTTCCCTCGATTTTTGCATTTATGTGAATGGCACTGCAAGCTGTACTTTACCGTGGACTGGGGACCTGGCCTACCTTGAAACTGAAATTGTTGTGTTCCCTGAAATCACTTTTACCATTGAACCCGATAACATTCTCATGGTGGAAGCTGAGAATCCAAACGGAC
This sequence comes from Bacteroidales bacterium, assembly GCA_021106665.1. Classification (GTDB taxonomy): domain Bacteria; phylum Bacteroidota; class Bacteroidia; order Bacteroidales; family JAADJA01; genus JAADJA01. Next base: position 6,969 of record JAIOTR010000476.1, on the reverse strand, counting down.
AACCTGATGAGTATCCATCCAATAACACTTATACAATTAATATGGATGAGGCACCCAATGTTGCCGGACCGGTGAGTTTGATCATGCTTTTGGATGATAATCCTGAAGAAACCACATGGAAGGTTTTGAACTCTCAGGGTAATATCCTGTATGAGGGAGGCCCGTATACTCCTTCAACCACAACTGTGATAGAACAATTTGATATTACAGGTCCTGATTGTTATTCCTTTATTATTTATGATGATGGAGGAGATGGTTTAACCGAAGGTGGAGTTTATAAGCTTTATGATGGGAATTCTACAGTTTTCTATCAGGCTAATAACTTTGGCATGGAAGATCATGTACAGTTTGGAATTGGACTAACTGGAACTGAAGAAATTATAATATCAGATGGTTTTGAAATATTTCCAAATCCTGTAGATGATAAAGCTAATATCAGTTTTGTTATGGAAAAACCAGGGTATGTGCAATACAAGATTTATAATTACACAGGAGCAGTTGTAATTGAATCAGGAGAACAACACTGTTCAGCAGGAATTCAAACTCTTTCATTTGTAACCGGTAATTTAAATTCAGGTATTTATATTGTTGAGTTCAGAATGCCGGATAAGGTATTCTCTAAACAGATAGTTGTAAATAGATAAAATATATGTTGATATAAAAATTGAAAACAGCAGGTCTTTTGGCTTGCTGTTTTTATTTGCATAATATCGAAGTTGAAAAACTGTATTTTTAAGCAATGAAAGAGAACGAATCCTTTTTTCAGAAAGTCTATGAAGTTGTAAAACTTATTCCAACTGGAAGAGTGACATCCTATGGAGCTATTGCACAATACCTGGCAACCAAAGGATCAGCTCGTATGGTAGGCTGGGCAATGAATGCTTCTCATTCTTCTCATATACCAATACCAGCACATAGGGTTGTTAATAGAAACGGGGTGCTGACCGGTAAACATCATTTTGGCAGTCCCGGAATAATGCAGCAACTTCTGGAAAACGAAGGTATAATTGTAAAGGATGATAAAATATTAGAATTCAAAAAATTCTTTTGGGATCCGTCAAGAGAATTAGTTTAAAATAGTGTTGAAAGACTTGGCAAGTCGAAGAAGGCCAATGAACAGGGGACTTGCCCAGTCGGAGACCAAGACTCCACTTCTACAACCCAACCTCGACTGGGTGTGTTTACTCTTCTTCTTTCAACCTACCGGTTTTATCGAAATAAAGGGCAACTTTTTGAGGTATTAAGTTTTTCTTTTTACAGATCAATTCAACATAGTAATGATCATTACGATCTTTACGGGTCGCTTTTTCACCATACATTACCTTGTAATCAGGATATTCCTTATCAATATAGCGCTGAACCGGTGCATATAGTTTCTTAATATCCATTTCAATAATTGTCGTTATCCATTGTGCTGAATCGGAAAATTCTGCTGTTGTTGGTTGATCCCTATATGTGAATTGTGCCAGCCAGTTTCCTTCCTGAGTTTCCCATTGCACATCTTTAGCGCTTGAGAACCTGCTTTTAAATTTTTTAGCAACGGCAGGTGGAATATCAACTGTAAGCAGATATTGATTTTTTAATTCTTGTGGCCGGTTAACTTTTTGCAATTTCCCTGATTTATTAAAAAAGAGTTCAAAAACATAAGGACGGAATTGTCCTTTTTCCATTCTCTCCATCTTTACATAATAATAATCTTTACGGTCAGATCTGGTTACCTTTTCAGCAATGGTAAGATCATCATCCCAGTGATTTTCTTCAATATATTTTAAAACCGGAGCATATAAGTCTTTTTCGGCATATTCAACCCTTGTTTCTATCCATTTGCCATCAGGAAGAAATTCAGCTTTTGTAACTCTATCCCGGTAAATAAAACTTGCTACATAATTATAATCAATGGAGTCGCTGGTATTTACCTTTTTTGTCCAATCAATAGCTTCAGCACGTGGAAATCGTTTTTGCCAACTATCTATGACAGCAGCAGGAGTTTCAGCATTAGGATCGTCAATTCCAACAATTGTTTGGTCTTCAAATCCTTCAGGAACCTTTACCTGTTCAATTTTCCCGGTTTTGTCGAAAAACAATTCAAAAATATGCGGCTCCTTCATTCCTTTTTCTTTGCGAGCTAATTGAACATAATAGTAATCTTGCTTATCAGCACGAAGAGCTTTTTCCACAAAGACTATTTTATCTTTTTTGAAATTTTCATTGATATACCTTTCAATAGGAGGGTAGAGGTTTTTGACATCCATGTCGGTGACTGTTTGAACCCATTCTCCTTCTGCAGTATATTCTGCATATGTTCCTCTTCCCCTGAAAAAACAGTCTGCTTTATAATTGTTATCAACTTCTTGCCATGATACGTTTTCCGCCCTGGGAAATTTTTTGCTGAAATTTTTCCGGACTACTTCAGGAACACTTTCGTCCGATTGGCTTTGGGCGAATAACGAAAAGGTCAATACGAATAGTATCGCACTAATTATTGATTTCATACTCTAATATTGGTTTATTTTAATGATAAAATTACAAAATAATAATCAGTAAAATATGAATTTATACTCTAAATCTTTAACAAAGTTCAGGAATTTATGTTGGAATAGTAATATGTATTGGATAAACAAGATATTAATCCCGAAAGAAAAAAGATAGTTATAACAGAAATAATTGTACTTGTCTACAGATTAATAATTTGTTCTCTGTCAGGTCCGACTGATACCATAGCAATAGGTACACCTATTTCTTTCTCAACAAATTTTATATAATCAAATAATTGTTTAGGAACATTATCAGGGCTGGTTACTTTACTGATATCAGTTTGCCAACCCTCGGTTTCCTGATATACCGGATCCAATTTCTCATAAGAGGCTTCAAAGGGTACATACTCAATGGAACTTCCTTTAAAATTGTATTGAACACCGGCTTCTATTTTAGGGAATGTGTTCAAAACATCGGCTTTTGTCATGCAAAGGTGCGTAATCCCGTTTAGCATTACAGAATATTTCAGCGCTGCAAGGTCAAGCCACCCGCATCTTCTCGGACGACCGGTAGTAGAGCCATATTCATTTCCTTCATCCCTCAGTTTTTGTCCAATTTCATTTTCTAATTCAGTAGGAAACGGCCCGCTTCCAACCCTGGTACAATAAGCTTTAAAAATGCCAAAGACTTTTCCAATTTTTGAAGGGGCAATTCCCAATCCGATGCAAACACCGGCAGCTACAGTATTTGATGAGGTAACAAAGGGATACGTCCCAAAATCAACATCCAGCATGGTTCCCTGGGCTCCTTCAGCCAAAATGGTTTTATTATTCTTGAGATTTTGATTGATGAAATATTCGCTATCAATTTTATGGATTTGTTTCATTTTGTTAATACCGGCAAACCACTTTTCTTCATATTCTTCCAGCGCCATCCCTTCAATTTTGAAATCCTGATAATTGAAATTGTATGATTTTACGATCAGCAAATGTTTTTCTTTTAATTCCCGGTATCTTTTTTCAAAATCGGTTTGCTCTATATTACCAATACGCAATCCCAATCGCGCAGTTTTATCAGTATAGGCCGGACCGATACCCTTTAAAGTTGAGCCAATCTTTGCTTTTCCTTTTGCCTGTTCATAAACAGCATCCAGCAACCTGTGGGTGGGTAAAATAAGATGTGCTTTCTTTGATATCAGCAAGTTATCATCAACCTTTATGTTATTATTAACAAGGTTGTCAATTTCCTTATTAAAAATATATGGATCGATTATCACACCATTTCCAACAACATTGATGGTGCTGCTATTAAAAATACCGGAAGGTATGGTATGAAGAATAAATTTTTTGTTATCAAACTCAATGGTATGACCGGCGTTAGGCCCACCTTGAAACCTTGTAACAATATCATATTGAGGAGCTAAAACATCTACAATTTTACCTTTTCCCTCATCGCCCCACTGGAGGCCTAATAATACATCAACTTTCATTCAAATGAAATTTTATTGAAAGAATCGAAATGCTATTTAGTCGCTATTTCATTTTTTTCACTACCGTAAAATGTTAGTGAATGATGAGTGATATTGACGCCCAACTCTTTCTCAATAGTTTCTTTTATTTGTTGTATCCTTGCATCAAAAAATTCCAGAACTTCACCATTTTTTACATTTATAAAATGATCATGTTGTTTAAACCTGAAGGATTTTTCAAATTGGGCACAATTGTTTCCAAACTGATGCTTTGTTACCAGGTTGCAATCCAGCAATAATTCAATAGTATTGTAGAGTGTTGCCCTGCTTACCCTGTATTTGTTATTTTTCATTCTGATATACAAGGTTTCAATATCGAAGTGGCCATCAGTAGCATAAATCTCCTTCAATATGGTAAATCTTTCCGGGGTTTTTCGATGCCCTTTACCTTCAAGGTATTCCGTAAATAATTTTTTTACGGTTTCGAATGTTTCCTTATTAGAGCTTTTCATTTATATGAGATTATTATTTATTCAAGTACTTCAATAATATAACATCAACCCAAAAACTTTGTTTAATTCTCCTTTTATTTAAACGTCAAATGGTAACAATATTCGACCGATAAAAATATGAATTTTTTTTATTTCTATTTGGTATAAATAAAAATAAATTTTTAACAGTTAAACTTTTTATGAAGAAGAATTATTACAATGTTCCGCAATATATTGCAAATAGGAAGTAGTAGGGTTAAATGGTATTGATACGATTAATTTGTTTTACATCTGATATTTTTTTTAGGTTTACTATCAGGTTGTCTAAATTTTCTGTACTGTAAACATAAAGCATAATTTTTGCGGTGATCATCCCGCCTTCACTTTCCAGGTGAAAAGATTTAATGTTGAGTTTCAGGTTATCGGTAATAATTTTTATAATGTCCTGAATAAATCCCTGTTTATCAATGCCATTGATCTTTATCCCTGTAAGAAATCCTATTGACTCCTTATCATTCCATTTAGTTTTAATGATCTTATTTCCATACTTCGACATTTGACCAATAGCAATAACACATTTAGTACGATGAATTTTTATGGCGTCATCAGGCTCAATAAAACCTACAATATCATCTCCGGGTATGGGATTACAGCAATTGGAAATTTCATAACTGATCTTTTGTAAATCTTTACCTTCTTGAAATTCCTTGCGCTCCTTTATCTCATCAAGTACCGTTTCAGTAAGTGTTTTCCGGTCAGAAGGTTTTGATTTGGTGAAAGGTCGTTTAATCACTTTACTGAACCAGCTTTCTTTATTGCTATCTGTACAACATTCCTTAAGTTCTTTTAAGCCAATTAAATTTTTGTCAACATCATAGTATAAATCTGTCAGGCTGGTATAATTGTATTTTTGCTGGAATTTCTTAAGGTTAGCAGGATTTGATTCAACATTTAATATTTCGAAATATTCGTTCAACTTTGCTTTGCCCTTTTCAGCGTATTTTTTCTTCTCTTCCCTGACGGCTGTTTTTAGTTGGGTTCGAGCCCGCGCAGTTGTGACATAATTAAACCAGTCTTCTTTTGGTTTTTGTTTTTGGGAAGTAATAATTTCAACCTGATCGCCACTTTTTAATTTTTGGTTTAAGGGCGCTAACTTATGGTTCACTTTCGCACCGATACAGGTATTACCGATCTCGGAGTGGATGGCGTAAGCAAAATCCAAAACAGTTGAATTCGCAGGTAAGTTCCTTAATTCCCCGTGAGGGGTAAATAAATAAATTTCATCAGTAAATAAAAATCCCTGGAAGTCATCAATAAAATCGAGCGCATCCGACTCATTGCTTTGAAGCATATCCTTGATCCGATCCAGCCAGTTGTTTACATTTGATTCGGACAAACTGGGAGAAACACCTTTGTAACGCCAATGTGCTGCATATCCTTTTTCAGCTATTTCATCCATCCGTTTTGTTCTTATCTGTACTTCAATCCATTGACCTTCATTACTCATCACTGTTGTGTGTAGTGCTTCATAGCCATTGGCTTTTGGTATAGATATCCAATCGCGTAAACGATCAATATTCGGGCGGTAATGGTCGGTAATGAGTGAATAAACCCTCCAGCAGTCTACTTTTTTGGTTTCAGGAGTTGTGTCAATAACAATTCTGATTGCAAATAAATCATAAACTTCTTCCAAAGGAATCTCCTTTTTTTTCATTTTATTCCAAATAGAAGATATTGACTTGTTTCTTGAAATTATTTCATATTTAATTTGCTGCTGGTTTAAGGATTTTTTTATTGGATAGATGAATCTATTTGTAAATCGTTTTCGTTCCTTAACCGAGTCTTTTAATTTTTCCTCAATCGTATCATAAATTTCAGGTTCCGTATATTTTAATGCCAGGTCTTCTAATTCGGTTTTAATGGAATACAGTCCAAACCTATGGGCTAACGGGGAATAAAGGTATGTTGTTTCAGATGCAATTTTCAATTGCTTTTGTGGGGGCATGGCCTGTAAGGTTCGCATATTATGCAATCTGTCAGCTAATTTTACCAATATAACCCTAACATCATCAGAAAGGGTTAAAAGCATTTTTTTGAAATTTTCAGCCTGAAGTGATGCTGAACTTTGATCAAAAATGTCTTTAATTTTAGTAAGGCCGTCTATAATCTTGGCTACATTTTTACCAAAGAGTACTTCAATATCCTTTAAGGAGTAATCAGTGTCCTCAACCACATCATGCAATAAAGCACAAACGATGGATGTTTTACCTAATCCAATTTCTCCGGCAACAATTCTTGCTACCTCTATTGGATGGTAAACGTAAGGCTCACCTGTTCTGCGCCGCATATCCTTATGTGCTTCAACGGCAAGGTTGAATGCTTTGCGCACAAGTTTCCTGTCCTTCGGATCAGTAGGCTTCCAAACACGAAGCAAACTGCGGTACCTGTTAATAATTGCCCTTTTTTCCTGCTCAGGATCTGGTATAAACATCTTGAAAAATCAACTCAATAAGCTACAAAGGTAGATAAATACCT
>JAIOTR010000118.1 GCA_021106665.1 Bacteroidales bacterium | reverse complement strand
ATTGATATCAATATCACCATTAATATCACTTTTTATAAATTCTATAAATATATAAGCGTTACTTATAAATTCATATGTGGCTTTAAGAGAAAATGTTTGGTTTTGCCATTTTACGGTTTCCATAAAAGGATGCATATCAACGGTACCATCTAAAGTATATTCATAATCTGGCCCATGCTGTGCCAGCAAATAGTAGGCTTTAAAATGCAATCCTCTGATGGGTTTATATTCTAAGCTAATAAATATTTCCTGCGAATTATCTTGCAGGTAGTAACCCATATTATAGTAGTTCGACTCATAGGTTAATGTCGGTACCCTATGCTGATAAGTAATTGGCATTGACATACTGTATTCTACATTTATTGATATATTTAATCCAAACAAATCACTTGCCTTGGCTCCTACTTTTGCACTCCAAAAATTAAATGTACTGTCAGACGTAATTCTGTCGAATTTCAACTCATCAATAAAAAAAGTTCCATAAAGATGGAGGTGCTTTATCTGTCTGGAACTGATATCAAAAAACATTTGTGAATTCTGATTATCTATTCCGTTATTAACAGTATGGTCAACAGATTTATAAAACATAATAGGAATTAAATATACCGGCTGTACGCTCATATCGCTATAAATTATTGAATTTCCAAGAGATATATGTAATCTTCTCCATGGTGTAAACGTTAGCATGTTTGCTGCAATATATTTTGGACGGTAGACTTCCCGTGGCGGAGTTGTTGAATAATACGAACGAACACTATCCACTTCCATGGAAACAAGCCATCCATGAAAATAATTCAGCTCAAACCATTTTACCGGTTTCACATTTAGCTTTATTTGTGCAAAAGATGGTGCTCTGTCAGAAAATATGGTTGGTCCATGATAATTATTTCCCCAGGTTAAATGATCTTTTACAAGCCCGATTGACCCCCATTTCCATGAATAGGTTATTCCGCCACGCATTTCGCTATAATCAGGGCCTTTATAGGCACCACCTTGCCTCAATGTAAAGTACTCATAATCCGAAATTCTTTCCGTTTCATTATTATCCCTTAAACTAGCATACAAACCCCAGTGTTTACCAATATAAGCAAAGGCTTCAGCACCTCCCCAGCGATGATAAATACTCCCATTTTCATTGAAGAAATAATTAATTCCCCAGATCGGTTTTACCGAAAAAGTGAAGAGTTTGTCCTTGTAAAAAAGACCCAAAGGATTTATTGATGTAGATAGGTTTTTATTTTTCTTTAAAAAATTCAGCTTTTTATAATCCGGAAATGAATCAATTTCCAGCTTATATTCCAGCATATAAAACTCAAGTTCTTTTAACTGTCTATTATTTAGTTGACCCGATTTCGATTCAGTTTCTTCAAGTTTTTCTGCAATAAAAGACCTGCTGTATGGTTTAATGGCTGAATTCAGGTCAATTATCTTAAGGGTTGCCAGTTCATCAATGTAACTGTAAATATTCTTATTTGATACATGTTGATACACTATCTGTGCAGAAACTATGACTGTCAGCAAATTAAAACCAATTATTAAAGATGTAATTCTTATTTGATTCATACTACGTATTAAAAAATTTCTAATCAAATCACATATTGCAACAATCTACGAGGAATATCCTAGTATAAATGTTTTTAATGATCAATTACTTCTCGCCCGTTTAAATACTATATTATAAAACGCTGTAAAAAAATACCGGATATCCGTCCATAACGGATTCTTATTATAGGCATCCAGGTATCTGTTTTCCGATTCCATAATCTCTTCAAGGGTTTTAGGCATATCGGCATAAAAAGGCGGGACAAGGCCGGGTTTAATCTTTATTCGTTTTTCTTTTAATTCATCCGAATATAGATTGAAATAATGCTTACTTAATGGCCGCACCCCCACAACTTTCATATCACCCCGTATCACATTAAATATCATGGGTAGTTCGTCCAACCAAAACCTGCGCATAAACCTGCCAGCTGCCGTTACCCTGAAATCATTACTGAATTTACCACCCTCCTGTAATTGATTTTTCATATATACGTACTCCTGCAAATACTCTGAATAGGCATGCATGGTACGCATCTTATACACACCAATCAGCTTTCCATTTTTACCATATCGTTGCAATCGTACAAAAGGACCATAGGTAGGGTTGTCATCATAAGCCGGTTCTTTTATTTTTCTAACTACATAGTATAAATACCCATCAATAAATTTTTCTTCGATGCATTCAAAACCACAAGAATACAGGCGGCCCAATGTTTCAGCCCTGGATATTACACGATTCCGGCCCAGCGTAACATAAAAATAGAATTTTTTAACCACGGGAAGTTTAGGGAAAACGCGTGTAAAAATAAAATCAAAGAAATAATAAATATAATTAATAACAGGAGGATATTCGTTTATGATTCTTCTTTTTCTGAGAGGATATGTTTCAGCGCTGTTGATATAAATACCGCCATAAGGTAATTTGGTACTAACCGATTCGAAAAATTTATTGATTCTCCTGAAATCATTGATTTTGTGTAAGTTAATAATGCTACTGTAGTAATT
>JAIOTR010000127.1 GCA_021106665.1 Bacteroidales bacterium | reverse complement strand
AGTCTTTTTCCTTCTTCTAAAATATTCACCTTATTAATGTTTTTTACAAATTGCACATAATGTGGTGAGCCGGTATCAATCAAATAATAATCCTCAAAATTTTCAATCTTGTTTACATCAGATAACTTTAAAGAAACAATTGCCTCATTTCCCTTTGCTGATTTGATTTCTGCTTCATGTTCTCCATCAATTGCACGAAATCTGGTTTTGTTATTAATAATCCCAAGATCTTTCGCAAAAAAGGTAATGCATCTCCCTCCATTTCCGCACATTGTTCCTTCTTCTCCATCTGCATTAAAATAGATCATTTCAAAATCAAACTTTTCCGATGACTTCAAAATCATGATTCCATCTGCTCCAATCCCAAAATGTCTGTTACACAATTGAGCAATTATTGCATTATCCAGTTGAATATTATTCTTTCTATTATCAATCAGGATAAAATCATTACCTGTTCCATGATATTTTGAAAATGGATGTTTCATGCTTTATGTCATATTGGCATTTACAAATTTAATATTTGTACTCGATTTGCAATAGTTTCTTTGATACAATGTGTTAACATAATTTAACAACAATACAATAATACTATAAAATACCGGTCGTTGAAAGAATTGACATACAATTTTTAAGTTTTTTCAATAGTTTAAATTAGTGGATGGGTATAATTATTGTTCAACGATTTTAAACAATTTAGTTAGGTTAAATGTTATAAATCAATATAGTTATGAAAAGTTTTTTTAGTTTTTTTCTGGCAGCCTTATTAGGTGCAGCAATTTTCGCAGTCGTTTACAGGTCAATTGATAAAAAAGAAACTCAACAAGAGGTTTCTGAAAACAACAATTTGTCTGTTCATCAAACAAATTACACTCCTCGTTCAGCGGTAATCGGACCTGATTTTGTAGATGCAGCTGATGTAACTGTTCATGCAGTCGTTCATATCAAATCCGAACTACAACAAAGGAATGAGGTATATAATGATTTCTTTGATTTGTTTAATGATTTCTTTGGAGGCCATCAATACCGTTACAATGCGCCGGTTGTTGCCTCTGGATCTGGTGTGATTATTTCTTCCGATGGATATATCGTTACTAATAATCATGTTGTACAGCAAGCCAGCAAGTTGGAAATAACATTAAATGACAGAAGATCTTTTGAAGCCAGTATTATAGGTGCTGATCCCACAACCGACCTTGCTTTAGTTAAGATTGATGTCGAAAATTTGCCATTTCTTACATATGGTAATTCCGATGAGGTTAAAGTGGGTGAATGGGTACTTGCCGTTGGAAATCCATTTAATCTTACATCTACTGTTACTGCCGGAATCGTTAGTGCAAAAGCAAGAAATATCAATATCCTGGGCGAAGTATCCGCCATAGAATCTTTTATCCAAACTGATGCAGTAGTAAACAGGGGAAATAGTGGCGGTGCATTGGTCAATACTGACGGAGAACTTATCGGGATCAATGCTGCAATTGCATCTAATACAGGTTCGTATACCGGTTACTCATTTGCCATCCCTGTCAATATTGTAAAAAAAGTAATGAATGATATTTTGAATTTTGGTGAAATCCAGCGGGCTTATTTGGGCATTTCGTTCAGAGAAATTGACAGTGAGTTTGCAAATGAAAAGGGACTAAAGGAAATTAAAGGAGTATATGTTGTTGAAGTTTTGGATAACGGTGCTGCAGATGATGCTGGAATTAAGCAGGGAGATGTTATTGTGAGGGTAAATAGCACGGATATTAATTCTAAATCTTCCTTACTTGAAACCATTGGAACGCAAAGGCCGGGTGATGAGGTACGAGTGTATGTAATGAGGGATGAGAATTTGAAGGAATTTAAAGTCACATTGAGAAATAGAAGTGGCAACACAGATATTGTTAAAAAGGATAAGATCGAAATTCTGGGTGCAACTTTCGAAGCATTACCACAAGAAGATTTGGATAAATTAAATATTAGTAGCGGTTTAAGAATCGTTGACCTTAGAAATGGCAAATTTAAGAGCTCAGGGGTGAGAGAAGGATTTATTATTATATCTGTTGATAAAGAATTGGTAAAATCAGTTGATGATTTAAAGTTTATACTTGAGGGTAAAAATGGAGGAACATTAATTGAAGGAATTTATCCCAATGGTCAAAGAGCATATTATGGTGTTGGGCTATAAAACTTTATTAGACAAAGCAACCATTTAACTATTTAGTACGTCATAGAAATTCTTGTTAGTAAGACACAAGAATTTTAATACAATAAATAACAAGGATTTAAAGTTTAATTTTTAGTTTAATGCTAAATATTTGTGGATAAATTTTTTTTAGAAAAATATTTTTCGTATATTTGTATACTTTTTTCTTCAGATTTTAAGCATTTGATTTTCAGCCATTTAAGTTAATTTTTTAGTGTAATGAGACAATTAAAAATAACCAAATCGATTACAAATCGTGAAACCGCCTCCCTCGATAAATACCTTCAGGATATTGGGAAAGAGGAATTAATAACGGCAGATGAGGAAGTTCTGTTAGCACAAAAGGTAAAACAAGGAGATCATTTAGCCCTTGAAAAATTAGTGAAGGCTAACTTACGTTTTGTCGTATCGGTTGCAAAACAATATCAAAATCAGGGATTGAGTTTACCCGATTTAATTAATGAAGGAAATCTTGGATTAATTAAAGCTGCCAAAAGGTTTGATGAAACCCGTGGATTTAAATTTATCTCTTATGCGGTTTGGTGGATCAGGCAATCAATATTGCAAGCGCTTGCTGAACAATCGAGGATCATCAGGTTACCATTGAATCAAGTTGGTTCGTTAAATAAAATTAAGAAAGCTACTTCTAAATTAGAGCAGCAATTCGAGCGAGCTCCTTCTGCGGAAGAAATTGCAGAAAAGCTTGAAATGCCCAATTACAAGATAGATGCTGCCAAAAAAATAACAACCCGTTATATTTCAATGGATGCACCTTTAACACTGGATGACGAAACAAAATTCCTTGATGTATTTGTTTCGGACGATACTCCTCACACAGATGCTATATTAATGAGGGAATCTTTGGCCAGGGAAATTCAGAGATCGCTTGCTACCCTCACCAAAAAGGAAAGAGATGTGATTAATTTATACTACGGTATTGGAATGCCACATGGTCTTACTCTTGAGGAAATTGGTGCTAAGTTTGACCTCACGCGTGAGCGGGTACGCCAAATCAAAGAAAAGGCAATACGTAGGCTTAAGCACACTTCTAGGAGTAAACTTCTAAAAGCATATTTAGGACAGTAAATCAATTTTAAAAAATATATAAGGGATTATTACTTTTTTTTGTAATAATCCCTTTTTCTTTTAATTTTGATGCTTCAAATAATTAATGATTTAACCATTTATATATCAATTAAATTATGAGTAAAAAGAATAATTCATCCGAAGCAGAAGCATACGAAAAATCCTTACTTGAATGGATAGATGATGAAAAGGCGGGTTTTGAGTTTATCAATGTACTCGGTAAGCTGTTTTATGATAAATCTATTGAACTGATATTTTTCAGAACCCAGTTGATTGACAGAAGTGCGAGTGTAATTTTACACAAACATTCTTATGCAGAAACAATAATTAATAAGAAATTAGCCATTCAGGATTCTCTTATCCTTGCTAAGGAGCTTTACAGTTTTGCAATGCCCCCATCAAAAATTGATATAGGAAAGCTGAACATGGAATGGGT
>JAIOTR010000497.1 GCA_021106665.1 Bacteroidales bacterium | reverse complement strand
TGCACGCAATTCAGCCTACCATTATTGATATTAACCTTAAGGTTGATCTGTTTCCGGAGGAAAGAACTGCAAACATAGAAGGAGAGTATATTTTGTTTAACAATCATAAGAAATTCATCAAAGAAGTTTATGTAAACCTGAACGACTGGAATCTCAGTAATTTGAACCCAATGGAACTTGACAGAACTTTTACAAAAAAACTTCATGCTGATGAATTTGGGTTTCGGATATTTGAACTGAACCATATACTGCAACCGGGCGACACCATGACAATGAGCTTTAAATATGACATTATTGCCAATGGTTTTTCTGAGAATCAACCGAAGAACGAGATAGTTGAAAATGGGACCTGCCTTGTTCTTTCGAGTTTTATTTCCAGGAACTTTCCGGTAATCGGGTACAATGTAAATAATGAACTGTTGAGAGATAAATACAGAAAAGAATTTGACTTACCTGATAAAGCCGATGCCCCAAAAATATCTGAGGCTAACAGAAGCCTTGCTATTTTTGATGTCAGCCGGCCTAATTATGAAGGTGTCATCAGCACTTCAAGCGACCAAACGGTTATCTCCGGAGGCAGGCTTATCAATCAATGGCAGGAGGATAACAGAAATTATTTCCATTTTAAAACCGACACCATCATTGAAAATGAAATAGCCATTCTTTCAGGCAGGTATGAAGTTGCACGGGAACAATATAAAGATATAAATGTGGAAGTGTATTATTATTACAAACATAATTATAACATTACCAGCATTCTTGACGGACTAAAGGATTCTTATGACTATGGAAATAAATATTTTTCCGAATACCCGTATAAAGACCTCAGGATTGTCGAAATACCAGATTATATGACCGAAGGTGCTGCCCGCCATTTCCCAACAACTTTTATTTGGGTTGAATCCGAAGGTTTTATCACACGATATGAGGAGAGCGATATCGATATTGTTTATGGTATTGCTGCACATGAAAACGCCCATCATTGGTGGGGAGGCATAGTAACACCGGCTTTTGCCGAAGGAGCCTTTATGCTCACCGAAACAATGGCGCAATATGTGATGGCCACACTCACCGATAAAAAATTTGGTAAAAAGATCGGGAGGGATTATCGCAAGCGTGAAATGGTATCGTACCTGCGGCGCCGTAAACACGATACCGAAGGTGAAAAATCCTTGTTAGAATCCTCTGTAAGGCAATCATACCTCGGTTATAAAAAAAGTACGGTGACCATGTATGCCCTTCAGGATTATATCGGAGAAGATTCGGTAGGGAAGGCGCTTGGGCGAATTGTTGAGAAATACGGTTTCCGGCTCGATACTTTTGCGCTTGCTTCCGACCTGATCGATGAATTTTATAAAGTCACACCCGACAGCTTGAAATATTTGGTGGATGATCTGTTCCTTAACATCACCCTGTATGAGAATAAGATCAATGGAGCCAGTTATAGAAAGGTAAAAGACGATCAGTACATTATAGATCTGGAAGTGGAAACAATTAAATATTATGCTGACAGCGCTGGGAACCAAACGGAAGCTGCATTACACGATTATATTTATGTTGCTTTAATGGATGAAGAAGGGGAGAACTGGTATTACCAAAAACATCTGTTTACAGAAAACATTTCCACCGTTCAAATTATGACCGATCAAATTCCGGTACAAGCAGGTATAGACCCATATTTGGTTCTTATAGACAGGGAAATGGATAATAATGTTTGTGAGGTGAAGAAAGCAGATGATTCACTGGTTTCATTATTATTAAAACTACCTGTTAAGGCAATAGTGCAGCAAAGCGCTACTGATTAACTTTAACATAGTATAATTTTGGAGAGAATTTAGGTTTTATAATATTTTTATTACATTTGCCGCAATTTTTATTTTATTTATATAATTTACACAACAAACAATGAACACAGGTAAAGTTAAATTTTTCAATGGAACCAAAGGTTTTGGGTTTATTTCCGATGATGAGTCAGGTAAAGAATATTTTGTACATTCTTCAGGATTAATTGATGAAATCAGAGAAGATGATGCAGTAACATTTGAGCTTACCGAAGGAAAAAAAGGTTTAAACGCAGTTAACGTTAAACTGGCTTAATAGAGTTATATAATTCTATTCAAGATTTTTTTAAAAGCCCCGCTTTTTGCGGGGCTTTTTTGATTTGCCCATATCAACTTCTAGGCGGCTAGAACCCATAGGATGTTTCCTGACGGGTAGTTCACCTCTATTTCCTACCTTTACGCCATATTTTGTTTGTATGAAATTTGATGAATATCGCATTGCCGACGGAATAAAAACCAGTATTTCCAAACTAGGGTTTAAAAAACCTACCGATATACAATATAAATCTATTCCTCCCATCTTAAGAGGCGAGGACGTTCTCGCCATTGCCCAGACAGGTACAGGTAAAACGGCTGCATTTGCCATTCCTATTTTGCACATTTTGCAAGAACGCAAAATCAGCGGTCGCCCGGATGGGATAAAGTGCCTTGTGATGGCGCCAACGCATGAGTTGGCTTTGCAAATAGAAAATGTTTTTAATACATTGGGCAAACATACAAGGGTTACTTCTTTTTGTATTCATGGAGGGGTAGATCAGGAACCGCAAATTAAACAGTTAAATAAAGGAGTGGATGTTTTAGTTGCTACTCCCGGCCGTATGTTTGATCTCGTAAGCCAGGGCGCACTTAATTTAAAACGGGTTGAAATTTTAGTATTAGACGAGGCCGACCACATGCTCGACTTAGGGTTTATTAAAGATATCCGCGATTTAATGCGTCACTTGCCAAAAAAACGTCAAACACTTTTTTTCTCTGCTACCATCAACGACAAGATCAAAAAAATTGCATATTCCTTAGTTAGAGATAAAGCTATCCGTATTCAAATCTCACCAAAAGATCCTGTAGCTAAAAATATTGAGCATGCTGTTGCCTTTGTTGAAATGGACGACAAACGTTTCTTTTTAGAAGAGATGATCAAGAACAATCCTGAAAGTAAAATACTGGTATTTGTCAGAACAAGGGTAAGGGCAGAGCGGGTTAAAAAGGCAATGAAAAGGGTAGATATTAAAACCGATACTATTCACAGTGATATTATACAGGAAGAGCGCGAACGTACCATGTTAAGTTTTAGGCATGGAGATTTAAAGATATTGATAGCCACCGACGTGAGCGCCCGGGGAATTGATATTCCGGATGTAGATTTTGTTTTAAATTATGACTTGCCAGAAACATCAGAAAATTATGTTCACCGGGTAGGAAGAACAGGTCGTGGAACCCAGAAAGGGCAAGCCGTTTCGTTTTGCAGCACTGAAGAAAAAGAACTATTAATCGAAATTGAAAAGAACCTTGGAAAAAACATTCGAAGAATAGAGATCTCGAAAAACGAGTATCAAAACACTTTAAACTTTTCTGATGATAGATCACACGATTGGAAATCTTTGATGAAGGAAAATGAAGAAAATGAGAATCGTCGTCGTCAAAATACTGCAAAACAAAAAACGAATTACAAAAAGAAAAAGTTTAAAAAGTAATTACAAAACGGAGAACAATAGTCCAGTTTTTTGGCATATTCTTTGAATCATTTACAATATTCAAAGACAAGAAACTATGTTCAAAAAATACTCAATTTTCATTTTATCAATTTTTTTACTGGGATTGTTTTCTTCCTGTGGAATAATTCGAATTGATACATCAGTTATGAAAGAACAGTTAACGAATTTTTCGGGTTCAAACTTCCAGGGTGTATCAACAGAAGACTGTGAATGTTATGGTTCTACTTCAACTGTACCATGCACAAATATTAATGCTCCGGTTTGCGGTTGCGATGGCAGAACATATAGAAATTCATGTTATGCGTATAGAGCAGGTATAAGGCAATATACCTGGGGAGATTGCCATTGGCCGAAGTATCATCCATATCAGACTTCACATTAATCAATTTAATTGTTAAATTTTTACCTGAGTAATAAAATGTCTCATGATGTAGTGCATGGCGCTTGTACCGAATTTGATCCGGGATTAATATAGCCTTGTCAGACGAAGCATTTGCGAAGTCTGATTTGGTTTTAAATTCTGTTTGTGCCTCGACCTTTCGGCAGTTACAGGGTAGGATAGGAGGGGTGCAAAAAGGAATTTAACCAGCTTATATTACCTGTCTGCCGGAACTTCAGTGCAGGCAGGGCACGTTGGCCAATAAAAGTTTTATTTTTTCTTTCTAACTACCTAAACGGAACACTTATTATGTGAAACAAAGTGTTGCATAATGTGTGTTGAGTTTTTGAATTTAGATATTTTTTTGCATTGTATATAGGATTATTCTCACTTTGATTACCTTTACTGCTGGTGAACTTGATAAGAATTCAACCGTCGCAAAAAAAGAGATCGTTTAATTTTTCGGATATTCCGAATAGTTTAAACTGAAATACTATGAATGATAAAAACAAAATAGTTATCTATCAGACAGATGATGGACAAACTCAAATTGACGTACGTTTTGATACTGAAACAATTTGGCTTTCACAAAAACAAATGGGAGAACTTTTTGAGAAAGATTCTGATACGATTGGTTTACATCTGAAGAATATATATAGTACTGGTGAATTAGAAGAAAAATCAACTACCGAAAAATACTCGGTAGTTCAAAAAGAAGGTAAAAGAAGAGTTAAAAGAAAAATCAAGTTCTATAATCTTGATGCAACTATTTCAGTTGGGTATCGGGTAAACTCTAAACGTGGTACTCAATTTAGAATTTGGGCAAACAAAGTACTCAGGGAATACCTTGTACAAGGGTTTGTTATAAATGAAAAACAACTTACACAAAAAGCAGGAGCGACTGAATTGTTTGGAGCAGAAAAAGATGATTCATTCAAAGGTTCTTTAGAAAATATCTATCAAACATTTGAAGGAAAGGATTTATATCCTTCACTTGAATTAAAAGCCACACATTTGCTCTATTTTGTCGTAAAGAATCATTCATTTGTTGATGGGAACAAACGAATAGCGGCATTTCTGTTTATTTGGTTTCTTGAAAAGAACAATTTTCTTTATGATAAAACAGGGCAAAAAATCCTATCGGATGATGCTTTGGTTGCGATAACTCTCATGTTGGCAGAAAGTAATCCTGAAGACAAAGAAACATTAATAAGGGTAATTGTAAAATTATTTCCTGTCCAATAAATATGTCGTATAATGGATTGCATTATGTTAATATAGCTTTGCTATAAATTCTGCGTTCCCCTCGTATCATAGGCACCTTGAAAGGGGAGGGGTAATGCAGAAATGAAATTCACGAGTACTTTCACCTATAGCTTAAACACCCTGGTAATCAAATTTATAAAGGAGGATACTCATACCATAAATTGATCTCAGGATACCAATATCCCCAACGGGCATAGGGGTGCTTTACAACAAGATCGCCTAAATTACCCTTAGCATCTTCATAACTATATTCATATCTATATGTTATGTCAGTGTGCAAATCAATAAGGGTCATTTCAGCAACCTCTCCAGAAGAGTTGTATGAAAAATTATAGATCGAGATAGGTATAAAACCAGTCTCATGGTTTTTATAACTTGTAACTTTAGTTAGCTTATTTTCATCATATTCAAATGTTATTTTATTATTGGCTTCCCAATAGCCCAGGTAATACCTGTCATGTTGCAACAATTCAATCAAATTACCATTTCCATCCTTGATAAACTCATTGATAATGCTAACACTATCAATCCCATAATTACGCATATGAACAATGTGTATACACAAGCTTACTTTCCTCATAAATGCATAACTCTATTGCATCGTTTTCATCCTGATTATGATCAAAAGTTTCCAGATAAGATAAATTGTCATTTTCATATTCCAATAAGAATTTGCGATAAAATTGACCTCCGGTGATTTCATTGTATTCAGTATATTCAATCATTTTCTCTTCACTAAATTTACGTTCACTGGAAGATGCAATTATCCATTCATCATATAATTTCCATAAATATTTTCCAGTAACTAAGTTCTGAGATTCATACTCGAACTCATATTTATAAGCTGGAGTATAACTCTTCTTTATATCCACTAAATTGCTAATGATTCCAACAAGTTTATCATTTTCATAATTGAATTAATTTATTCTTAACAAGGTGTCATTTCTGTAAATTGATTCGGTTTTTATTCGTTGCTCCGTCGTAGTAGGGGGTATTTCATTTGTATTGTTTTCTTTTTGGCAGGCAAGTGCTATCCATAAGATAATTACAAGAATAATTATAATTTGAAATCTTAAAAAAATCATATTTTACATTTTCTAATAGCAAATATAATAATCATTTTTTCATTATGAATATTTTCTGGCAATTTACAGCCGTTTAATATCCTATTTGAGTTAAAGTGTTGTATGATGCATTGTCCTGCCTAGCACAAAAATAGAGACAATCCTAAAGTTATTGCAATTAATGCATATAATAATACGTTATATGAACTAAAAAATGCTTTAACGCGTATAATAATAAGTCTTATGTTGTATAAAAATAATTATTTTAGAAATAGTTTTACTATATTTGCCAATGCATTTAATTATATGCATAAAGGACATAATTAAACTTTAAAACATATAAAAGGAGGTATTATGAATTGGAAAAGGATGTCAGATAAAGCAATTGTAAATGAACTTGGTAATAGAATAAAGAGAAATCGATTGTTAAAAAATTATTCACAGCAAGAATTAGCAGATAGGGCAGGAGTGAGTAAAAGTACATTGCAAAAGTTAGAGTACGGTTCATCTGTAACAATAAAAACATTTATTCAAGTACTAAGGGCATTAAAACAATTAGATGCATTGGATAATTTTATACCGGAACCTGGTATTAGACCGATTGAACTTCAAAAACTTGAAGGGAAAAAGAGATTAAGAGCATCAAGAAAAAATAAATAGCCATGGTAACAGTAAATGTAAAAATCTGGGGAATAAAGGTGGGCGTTGTTTCATGGGACCCTAAAAAAGGATATGCAAGTTTTGAGTTATTTCCTGACTTCCATAAGCATGGGTTTGATTTAGCACCATTAAAAATGCCAATGGAAGATATTATTATGGGTCAAAGAATTATTGAGTTCCCTCAGTTAAACAATGAAACATATAGTGGCTTACCTGGTATGTTGTCAGACTCGTTGCCAGATGCATTCGGAAATCAGGTGATAAAAGCATGGCTTGAATCACAGGGTAGGGATACAAAATCTTTTTCGCCGGTCGAAAAACTCAGCTATATAAGTGAAAGGGGGATGGGTGCCCTGGAATACTATCCAACTAACTACAAACCCAACACAATAAAAAAAGATATAGAGTTGGGAAACTTGATTAATCTTGTTGAAAAGGTGTTGGATGATAAAAGAAATTTCACAGCTAATTTAGAAGAAAATGAAGAACAAGTTCTTGCAGAGTTAATTACAGTTGGTACTTCTGCTGGTGGTCAAAGACCAAAAGCAATTATTGCTTATAATAGAAATACAGGTGAAATAAGATCAGGTCAGGTAGATACCCCAAATGAATTCGAACATTTCATTATAAAATTTGATGGTTTAAAGAAAGGAAAACTAAGTGACCCGGCCGGATATGGAAAAATTGAGATGGTTTATCATCACATGGCTAAAAAATGTGGTATTGATATGATGTTTTGTGACTTACTACATGAAAGCGGAAGATCACATTTTATTACTAAAAGGTTTGATAGAAAAAATGGTGAAAAAATACATTCTCAGACTTTATGTGCAATGGCACATTATGATTATATGAAACCAGGAATGTATTCATATGAAGGTACATTTGCAGAAATGCG
>JAIOTR010000010.1 GCA_021106665.1 Bacteroidales bacterium | reverse complement strand
GAATCAGATGTTTTATAAAAAACAAACGGATATTTTTTTCCATCACTGGCAGTAATTGTAATCGTTACCTCAGGATCTGTGATTAGTTCATAACTTTCATTGTAAACCTCTGCATCAAATTCTATATCCTCATTTTCAAAAAAATTATTTTTATTAAATACCCTGAAAAAGCTTTTATCAACCTTTATCGAAAGGTATTGTATGGTTTTATTGATGATCTCGTTAAAGGCATCGTGGTTTCCTTCTTTCGAAAAATTCATCATTCGCCATTTCCAAATCCCCGAACCTAAAATAACTCCTGCTTTAGTATCCAATGTTTGATTGAATAAGAATAACGGTTCATTCGTTCTGACAATCCCGATTTTCTGATAAAGAAAAGTGTTGGTAGAAGGCGACAATGCCATATTTCCGTACGGACTTATTAAAGGAGAAAAATGCATCGAGGTTTGCGATGTGCCATCAGATAATTCAAATAAGCTGAAATCATCATTAACAACCGGTAAAGCCTCATTGTAAATTACATTTTCCCCGCCAATAGATATACCGGCTTTCTGTTTATTAAAAAGTGTCAGACTGGTTTGCTGAGTTAAAATATATAAAACCGGTATTTGCTCAGTTTTAACTTTATCTAAAATATCCTGAATTGGATTTTTAGCTGAAGGAAGTCCATGTAAGATTAATAGATTATATGATAATATTTCTCTATCAAAATCTTCGATAATAAAATCTTCAATTTCATAATTTCGATTAAGTTGTACAACCTGCCTTATAGCTGAAATATCCGGGTGAGGTGAATTGGCTAACAAGAGGATTTTCTGCCTTCCTTCAAGTACATCTATAAAAATATCCTGGTAATTATTGGCTGTTGAGATTTCACCTTCAATGGAGGTTAGTTTTACCCTGTATCTTTGAATACCCGCTTCTGTCGATTTTAATTTCAACTTAACCGTTTCAAAGTGGTTCTCAGAATTAAAATACATTCTCTTTTGAAACAATAAAGAGTCATCTTTATAAATCATCAACCGGGAATTCAATCCTTTACATTTATTGCCATTGACTATGACCTCCAAAGGGAATTCGTTGCCAAGATATACGATACGGTTGTAGTTTATCTTATTTATAATAATATCCTTTTGAACATTGGTATCTCCCAGGGCTACAGTATAGATGGGAAAATCAAATTCTGTTGATGAATACAAAGGATTCAGTCCTTTATTATAAATTCCATCAGAAGCCAATATCAGCGCCCCCACATTCTTATGAGAATATTTCTCATTTAAATTATGAAACAATATTGAAAAATCGGTCTGTTTGCCGGTAAAATCCACTTTGAATTCAGCATCTATCCCATCTCCAAAGGCATATTTTTCAATCTTATATTCAGAGGCGATATCGTTCAGGAAATTATTCATACTTTCCTGGTATTCTGTCTTGTAATAATTTGAATCAGCGCCGGTAACAAGTGACAATGAATTATCCTGAGCGTAAATAATAACCGGTTTTTCAGTAAAGCGGGATAGGGTTTTAATTAAGGGGTTCAGCAACAAAAAAGCAATGATGGTGATAACCATAGCTCTGAAGACTGCCATAAATACTTTCAACAAGTTACTGAACTCATTTTTACTTTCTTTATAATAAAGAATTATCGCATAAGCTAATCCCAATGCAATGCAGATTATTATAAACCAAAACGGATATTCAGTGACCAGATTAAAATTCAAAGTAAATAGATTTTACGCAAAAATAGAATTTATAAATCATTAAAACGAGCCGACAGAAACCTTATTATTAAAATGTTATTATTGATACAAAAAATCCACCGAAACTTGATGGAATTATACTTTTAAATACCAATGATTCGCAGATAGTATTTTGAGATATAGTAAGCTGATATTAAATATATTATTCTTTGCGAGAAATTGCGCTAAACTTTGCGTCCATAGCGGTTAAATAAATCCCGATAGCTATTGGGAAACCGCAGAGTTACGCAATGTACGGCGCAGAGCAACGCAAATTAAAATATTCTCAAATCGGAAAGAATAAAACGTTGATAAATACGCGCGTGAAAAAATTGAATATTTGACAAATTATTAAATTCCACACCATTCATATTAAGTGCGAAACATCAATTAAATAGTATTCAGAAATAAATAAATTCACTCTCAAACTTACACCCACACCTATTATGTGTTCATTCCACCACAAATACTAATTACCTGTCCGGTAACATAGGACGATAAATCCGAAGCCAGGAAAGTACAAACATTTGCAACATCTTCAGGGGTTCCACCTCTTTTTAAAGGTATTTTTTCGGCCCATCCCTCCCTGACATCCTCTGGTAATTTTTCGGTCATTTCTGTTATGATAAATCCCGGAGCAATAGCATTACATCTGATATTCCGTGATCCCAATTCCAAAGCAATTGATTTCGTAAATCCAATTAATCCTGCTTTGGATGCCGAATAATTGGATTGGCCGGCATTACCACTTACCCCTACAACTGAACTCATATTAATAATCGATCCGCTGCGCTGTTTTATCATAGATCGTTGAACAGCCTTTGTAAGATTGAATACTGATTTGAGGTTTATTTTCATGATTAAGTCCCAGTCCTGTTCAGTCATACGGAGCAAAAGATTATCACGTGTAATACCTGCGTTATTGACCAAAACATCTATTTTTCCAAAATCCTTCAATACTTCATTTATAAACAGCTCGCTACTTTCAAACGAACTGGCATCGGAAGCATATCCTTTACTCTTCACTCCCAGTTCAGCAAGTTCTTTCTCAAGGTTCTGGCAATTTTCATCATAACGAATATCTGAAAAAGCAACATCAGCACCTTCATCGGCAAATTTTAAAGCAATTGCCCTTCCAATTCCACGTGCCGCTCCTGTGAT
>JAIOTR010000141.1 GCA_021106665.1 Bacteroidales bacterium | reverse complement strand
GCATTCTCATCCAGCAAAATTTTACGCATGCGGTAGTTTTTAGGTGTTACCTCTAGATATTCATCATCTTTGATGTACTCCAGCGCTTCTTCCAGGCTGAACTTTACTGGTGGAGCAATCCGAACTTTATCATCAGCGCCTGAAGCCCGCATATTGGTGAGCTTTTTTGTTTTGGTGACTTTTATAGTAAGATCTTCCTCTTTATTGTTTTCTCCCACTACCATCCCTGTGTAAATATCTTCTCCCGGAGCTACAAAAAACCGTCCCCTGTCCTGTAACTTATCAATGGCATAAGCAACAGCCATTCCTGATTCCATAGCAACAAGGGATCCATTTTTACGGGTAGGTAGTTCACCTTTCCAGGGCATATAGGTTTTGAACCTGTGCGCCATAATGGCTTCGCCCTCTGTTGCAGTAAGTACTTTATTTCTTAACCCGATCAGTCCTCGTGCCGGAATATGAAATTCCAGGTTTATACGGTCCGATTTTGTTTCGATATTCAATAATTCACCCTTGCGTGCTGTAACCAGTTCAATCACTTTTCCTGAAAACGATTCAGGAACATTAACGGTAAGCACTTCAACAGGCTCTTGTTTTTTTCCATTGATTTCCTTGATGATCACTTTGGGCTGTCCCAATTGTAATTCATATCCTTCCCGACGCATGGTTTCGATGAGGATAGAAAGGTGCAGTATACCGCGGCCAAATACTGTAAAAGATTCTGCCTGTTCTGTTTCTTCTACACGCAATGCCAGGTTTTTCTCTGTTTCCTTAAACAACCTGTCTTTTAAATGACGGGAAGTCACAAATCTGCCATCTTTTCCGAAGAAAGGAGAATTATTTATGGTAAACAGCATACTCATAGTTGGCTCATCGATCGGTATGCTTTTAAGTCCTTCCGGAATTTCAAAATCAGCAATGGTATCGCCAATATCAAACCCATCAATACCAAATACGGCACAGATTTCACCGGAAGAGACGGGTGTTTTTATCTTCTCTTTTCCCAATCCTTCAAAAACATACAATTCTTTGACTTTGGATTTAACCACACTCCCGTCTTTTTTTACGAGCGAAATATTCTGACCCCAGGTAAGCGTTCCCCTGTTGATCCTCCCAACAGAAATTCTTCCCACATAAGATGAATAGTCAATAGCAGATATCTGGAGTTGTACCGTTCCTTCTTTTGGCTTGACAGGTGGAATATGTTCAATGATCATATCCAGCAAATAACTGACATCCTCAGCTGGTTCTGACCAGCTTTTACCCATCCATCCGGCTTTGGCTGAACCATAAACGGTTGGAAAATCGAGTTGTTCTTCTGTTGCATCCAGGTTAAACATCAATTCCAATACCATTTCTTCAGCCCATTCCGGGTCACAATTTAGTTTATCCACTTTATTGATCACCACAATTGGTTTCAGATTTAAATCTATTGCCTTTTGCAAAACAAAGCGGGTTTGAGGCATAGGTCCTTCAAAGGCATCCACAACCAGTAAAACCCCATCAGCCATATTTAATACACGTTCTACTTCCCCGCCAAAATCAGCGTGTCCCGGAGTATCAATGATATTGATCTTGGAATCTTTATACCTTACCGAAACATTTTTTGATAAAATGGTGATTCCCCTTTCCCTTTCAAGATCGTTGCTGTCGAGTATCAAATCACCCATATCCTGGTTATCCCGGAACAAACGCACCTGGTGCAGAATGCGGTCGACCAGTGTTGTTTTGCCATGATCAACATGGGCAATAATTGCTATATTTCTTATCTCTGTCATAATGCTTAATTCAAAAATGGGTGCAAAAGTAGGTTAAAGAATCGAGTACTTAACATAAAGTGTTGAAAATTAATGTTCACAATAGTATTTGTAATTATCTACTTCACACCATTATTCTGCTAAATACAATAATTTTCATCTTCATCGTTATAACTTGAAATTCTTTTCTGAAAGACAATAACTTTGAGTTTTATATACAATCACTTATACATTTCAGCATCCATGTTAATTCAATAATAAATATTTGTGAATCGTATCATAGATTATGAAGTCAAATAAAAAGCCAATAAAAAAACGAATTATCATCTGGTTAACCCTGGTCATTGCCGCTTTTATTGCATTTATTGGGGTTCTTGTCCTAAGTGTATATTTGGGCGTATTTGGCAATCTTCCAACAGCAGAAGATATCGTTGCCATTGATCAGGATAATGCTTCATTGGTATACGCTTCAGATGGAACATTAATGGGAAAATATTATCTCATTAACCGGCAAACCATCGATAATGAATTAATTTCTCCTTATGTACGGCAAGCATTGATCGCTACAGAAGATAACCGGTTTTTTGAACATCATGGACTTGACCTCATCAGTTTGGGGCGTGTAATTGTAAAATCAGTTTTACTCGGAAAAACCTCACAGGGTGGCGGAAGCACCATCAGCCAGCAACTCGCTAAAAACCTCTATAAAAGAAAAAGTTATGGTATTTTTTCATTACCCGTCAATAAAATCAAAGAGATTTTCATAGCATCCAGGCTGGAAGATGTTTACAACAAAGAAGAAATTCTCACCCTTTACCTGAATACGGTAGCTTTCGGAGAAGATGTATATGGCATTGAAGCAGCAGCCTGGCGTTATTTCAACAAACCTTCGGTTGAACTGGATATTCCTGAGTCGGCAACGCTGGTAGGCATGCTGGCAGCCAATACAGCTTATAGTCCACGGCTTTATCCTGAACGGTCTGCAACAAGAAGGAATACTGTTTTGTCTCGCATGGTGGTTCAGGGCTTTATCACAGAGGAAGAAGCAGATAAATACAAAGAACAACCCATTCAACTGGATTACAACCTGATGGATATGAACAGGGGAATTGCCCCCTATTTCAGAACTTATATCCGTCGGCAGGTAAATCAAATCCTGAAGGAAAAATATGGGGATACCTATAACCCTGAGACCGATGGTTTGCGTATTTATACTTCTCTCGATATAACATTACAATCATTTGCCGAACAGGCTGTGGCCAAACACATGAAAAAATTACAGGCTGAATTTGATAATCACTGGAAAACAAAAGAGCCCTGGTATCAACACCCCGATGTGTATCAGAAGAAACTACAAAAAACTGATGCCTATAAACGAATAGAAGCAGAAGGGAAAAGCAAGGCCGAGATAAACAAAGAACTGGAAATTCCTCATACCATGCAAATCCTTACTCCGGAGGGAGAGCAGGTGGTTGAAAAAAGTATAGCTGACTCTGTAAAGCACTATTTGAGGATGCTCAATACCGGCTTCATGGCCATGGATCCCAAAACAGGCGCTATACTTGCCTGGGTAGGTGGTATCAACCATAAATATATTCCATACGATCATGTATTAGCTGAGCGCCAGGTTGGGTCTACTTTTAAACCACTTGTATATACAACGGCATTAAACAATGGCATGACGCCCTGCCAAATGTTTGCCAATGAACAGCATGTGTATGAAGACTACGATGATTGGTCACCATCCAATTCAGAAGGTGAATATGAAGGGTGGTACAGCATGAAGGGCGGATTAAAAAATTCAGTGAATACAATTACTGCCGAAATTATGATGGAAACCGGCCCGGCCAACGTCATTGCACTGGCCCGGGAATTAAATATTGATACACACATTCCTGAAGTTCCTTCCATAGCATTAGGTACTGCCGAAATTTCCCTTTTTGAGATGGTGGAAGCATACACAGCATTTTCTAACAATGGCTATTCGGTTAAATCATTTGGCATTCTTCGCATCGAGGACAGTAATGGAGATGTCCTGTATGAACAGGGTTCTCCTCAATATGGGAATGTGGCTTTCACCGAAGATGTCGCTGCCCAAATAAATGACATGCTTCAAGGTGTCGTAAATGAGGGAACCGGAAGATCGCTACGCAGTATATATGGGGTACACAGTGATATAGCCGGCAAAACAGGAACCACGCAGAACAATGCTGATGGCTGGTTTATCGGTTACACACCTGATTTTGTTGCGGGTGTTTGGGTGGGCGCTGAGTTACCTGTCATTCATTTCCGTACCATCGCATTGGGTTCAGGGGCACATATGGCCTTACCTGTTTTTGGGCAAGTGGTAAATAAAATGGAAAATAACAGAACACTAACAAAAAAATACCTTTCCCCTTTCCCAGCGCTAACAGATACTTTACTGGCAGCTATGGATTGTCCTGACTTTTCGCTCGAAAAGCCGGATAAAAACTTCTTTGATATTGTCAGGGATATTTTCGCCAAAGAGGATTCTGCTGCTATTGCAAAAAAAGAAAGTCGAAAAGCTAGAAAAGAACGAAAGGAATCGGTAAAGAAAAAAGAAAAAGAAGGGTTTTTTAAGCGAATTGGGAATATATTTAAGCGGAAGAAAAAAAGGTAAGTTAATTTCAAGCGTGGACGCTGGAAGCATATAAGGTTAATCCAAACACCATCGAAAAAATTCAATTCCATAATGAATACTATATATCCCTGGGATTTGCCGTGCTTTATTCCGATGAGATAAATTTTCAAGTCAATACTATTTTGCTCTTTTAGATTACTAAAAACCTATCAATGAGATATTTTTGAAAATTTAACAGAATGTGAAAAATAAATCTCTTTTCTCTCGGAAGGTCATGTTGAGCCTGTCGAAACATAGTAGGTTTAGAGGATGGTTTACATTTCGACAAGCTCAATGTGACCATAGTTTTAACTTATTTTTCACCTTCTGTTATTATCCATCTTCATTAACGTCACACAATCAATTTATATATAACCTGATAGTCAAATTATTTTTGAGAAAGCAATTCATTCTTTTTAAGTAAATTTGCTTTATTGGGTATCTCAAAGAAGTGTGATGATAAGGATTATTCTTCATATTTATAAAGTAACATCACTCATGCTAATATTTTGCGTTAGCATGTTTATGATTTCTTATGGACAAACTTATCTCGAAGAAGATTTCAGCGGAGGGATCATGCCACCGGCCGGATGGTCAATAGAAAATGTCAGCAGCCAATGGACCATCAGCAATTCCATTAATGCAGGTGGGAATTCCCCCGAAGCAAGATTCCAGTGGTTTCAGGAATTAAATACAACAAGACTTATTTCTCCTCCTATTGACCTGACAGAATTAACAACAGTATATTTTCAGTTTAAGCACATGTACGATGATTATGAGGGTGACG
>JAIOTR010000078.1 GCA_021106665.1 Bacteroidales bacterium | reverse complement strand
TTATATTACCGTATAAAACCACGAAAAAAGGAAATTGAATTACTGGTATTTTGGGATAACAGAAAAGATACCAAGAAATTGACTTACTAATATGAATTTTGTCATTAAGCCTTATTATCCGGGATTTATAAGAAGAAATAAGGTTAAAGTAACATTGTCCAAATTGACTATTTTTGTTGAGTAATAATCGCATCCGGATAAATGAAATCGATCATCAGATTTATACTTCTGTCAATCCTTTTAATTCCATTGATCAGCATTGCTCAACAACAAAATCGTTTTACAGCCGAATGGGAACCTGAATGTGGAACATTAACCAATCTTAAACAGGCTAATGTTGAAGATTATATACGTGTTTACCCCTCCCCTTTTTCTGATGTTTGTGTCATTAAAATTATCACGCCTAAAAATCAAAATATTTCAGTTAATATTTATAACAGCAGCGGGATCAAAGTGAAGTCTTTAATGAATAACGAACATATTGAAAGTCCTTTGTCTATCGTATGGTCAGGTAGTAATGACAAAGGTATTATATGCCCTGATGGAATTTATTTCATAAAGCTAAGTTTTTCAGGAAGGACATTTACACAGAAAGTTATAAAAAAAAAGCCCGGGAATTAAAATCCGCTAAAATGCCTTTACAATTAGAAGACAATGGAAGAACCCGCTTTTATATCAAAGATGGGATGATGCGTGAACGCACAGTAGGAACAGGAGACAACTTATGGCGTACGTCCCTGGCTTATATTGCCTATGGTGATCCTGTCCTCAAAGAAGGGATGCTGGGATGCACCAAATGGATCACACCTGACCATGTGCAGTTTTATCGCTCTGTTGAGCAGAACGATACTACTGTCAGCCGCGACCAGATCACCATGTTCCTCGCTGCGATGGCTGTTAGAGGCGAAGATGTTAAACCATATATAAAAGCCACAAAATGGAAAATCAGTAAAAGGTATTCCTTAACACTGGATATGTGGCTTTGGATGAAAGCCATTGCAGGCAATAAGTTTGCAAAGAAACTTTTCTTTTTAACAGAAGTGCCCCTTGCAAAAGCTTACCAACTTTGGGATAAACTCAATATTTCCAAAAAGAAATTCCCTTCCTATGCCGTCCACTTGCTGGCATGGCAGATATATTCTTTACAAGACAATTCGGGATTAAAAGGAACATTGGGTTCTATTATTGTTAAGATGGCGGATGACGATAATTACCTGGTTCAATTATTAGCAGGATGCGAAGTCGACAGCAGTAAAATTGAAAGCGTGATCCCCATGACCGATTTTGTGTGGCAACGGTATAAGGAAACCACTAAAGTAGAATTGCGTGTATTAACCAAGCAAGAAGCCGAATTCAATACGCTGGATGTTGATGTGCTGAATTATATTTTCTCTCAATCCAAATAATATTTTATTCGTCCGACCACTGAGCGCATGACATGAGCATAGGCAGTGGTCAGACGAATGTACTTTAAGTCTTGTAATTGAAATATTCATAAACCTACCAAATAACTATCGGATAAGTAAGCTTTAAGTATAGTATATTTCCCTTTTGGTATCCTTCTTCAGTGAGAATAGTCATCTCATCCCTGGTGTAGATTAGATAAACCGCGCCAAAGGGAGGTTTAAAACGCCAGCCAAACATGCCATAAAAGTAGATGCGGTCGATGGTAAGGTTATTCTGGGCAAATACTTTGACCCAGAGGTCTTTTGTGAAATTATAATAAACGGACAATACATTGATAAATGTGCTGGAGTTTGTGGTATCAGGATCATACCAAATCCGGTTGAAGGAATATTCAACTGCCAATTTTTCGGTGATCTTTGTTTGAGCGCTGCCTTTAAACAAATGAAAGTCCCTGTCGAAGTTCCGTCCACCCCAGTAATTGAGCTTGGCCATGCTCCATTCGTCGGTATTATAACCCACCTCAACGCCATATTTATGATTGAAATATTTTTTCTCAAACAGTTTGAATTCTTCATTATAAAAAACTTCGAAGTTGAACCGGTTTTGAAAATAGAGATTCAACAGGCCGAAAACATTCCAGCTTCTCAGTTCACCCTTATGGCTCCAGAAAGCACTCAAGTTCGAACTGAAATCAATAAATTTAAAAGTTTTGTTCTGTATCCACCATTTATATTCAATGTCCGAATCAAGTTCACGCCTGTCATCGTCAAAAACATACCCCGTTTGGTTGACATTTTCCTGGAAGTGCTCTCCAATATCAGAATAGCGTATATGATAATGGTAAATATTATTTTCCTTTGCAAATCGCACAAACCAGGCACTGTGGGTACTCCATTCACCCGGAGCACTTCCCACATATTGTCCGGTCAGTTTCCAGGTTTTTCCAAGGTTCAATACATAGTCTGCACTGATCGACCGGGTAAATGCTGTATCTGAAGTTTTATCAACGAATGTCATTCCAATTGTTGAAGATTTTAAAAAATCTCGTTTTACACGGGCAGCAGTATAAAATGCAGGCAGCTCCCGGAAATCTTCTTCTGTAACTTTCAGGCTTCTGACTCCAAGTATATTCATATTATAGGCTCCAGCTTTACCGGTGAATTTACCACCATAGGCTATATCACCAATTCGCCGGGAATAGAAAGTCCTGATGCGGGTTTTGTACATATCATTTCCTTCCAGGAAAAACAGCCGCTTTTCAGGGTAATTCAATTCATAACGGCTCAGATTAATTCGTTCGGCATCTGCCTCAACGGTTGCAAAATCAGGATTGATTGTTAGGTTGGCAGTAAGATTGGAGTTTGGTTGGATTTTAATATCCCCGCCCACATCACCCAGTATTTTCCCATGCACACCTGTGAAATCACTATTTTCGTAACGTACCGCTCCATAAGGAAAAAGGGATAATCCCCAGCCTTTTTTTGGTAATTGCAAACCGGTCAGTAAACCTCCCTGCGACATCCTGAAATCCTGGTTTAAAACACCCGACCAGTAAACGGTTTCAGTATTATACCGGATTATCCTTCCAATATTAAAACCCCATGTATTAATTTTCCTGTTATACTTGATA
>JAIOTR010000266.1 GCA_021106665.1 Bacteroidales bacterium | reverse complement strand
TACAGGTTAATGTTCATACAACTACCAACTTATCACTGGAAGTTGTGAACATGATGGGACAGATAGTTCAGACAGTTGATGCAGGAGTTGCACAACCGGGAATGAACGAGATAATCATTGATGGTACAAAACTAACATCAGGCATTTATTTCTATACGGTAAAAGCCGGTGAAACTTCTGTTACCAGGAAGATGATCGTAGAATAATATTTTACGAAACATAAATTAAAGAGGCCGGTCAAATTGACCGGCCTCTTTTTTATGTAAATATTTACTGCCCTTAAATCCGAAAGAGCAGAAGAATAGAATTTTAAGAATTGAAAAACATACCGAATACTTACTTTTTCCCACCGTTAACTGATTTATCCTTGACTTTAATATATAATCTTTATATATTTGAGAATTCACTTTTAAAAAAATACTACTAACTTAAAAAAAACGATCATGAGAAGACTTTTACTTTTAAGTTTAGTCCTTGCATCTTTTATGGCAGGACTGACCCAGCAAAGGGTAACAATCCCAGAAGACCTTCGAAATTTTGCGGAAAAAAAAGTTCCGCCTGTACTGGAAACAATGAATTTCAGTCACGAAGTTTTACCATCCTCAACCCAGGATTTTGTTTCTGTTGAAGAAGATATTATTGGTAGCACCTATTTTGACCTGCAAAGTAATGCAAGTATGCAGAACAGGATATTTGTATATGATGATGGTACCATTGGCGGGGTATGGACTTTAGGATTTGATTTTCCAAATTTCGATGACCGGGGTACCGGTTATAATTATTATGATGGAAGTGCATGGGGTTCAAATCCAACAGGTCAATTGGAAGATGACCGAACCGGTTGGCCGGCATACGCAGCCTGGGGCGAAAATGGTGAGATCAATGTTGCACACTATTCCGGAGCTGCTTATGACGGACTGGTATACGCCAGAAGGACAGAAAAGGGAACGGGCGATTGGACCTTAATTGATTACTTAACACCTGTTGGCAATGAAATGGTTTGGCCCAGGATGACAACAGGAGGTGTTAATCACAGTATTGTTCATCAAATTGCTTTAACACGTCCAATTGCAAATGGTGGCTCACTTTGTCAGGGAATTGACGGTGCATTGTTATATTCCAGGTCACCTGACGGAGGTGATACCTGGGATATGCAAGATGTACTCTTTGATGAATTGAACAGCACTAATTATCTGGCTTTCTACGGCGACACTTATGAAGTTCAGGCAGATGGAGACAATGTTGCTATTCTTTATGGTGATTCATGGACGGACCTTGGTCTTTTGAAATCTACAGATGGTGGTGACACATGGACACAAACCATTATCTGGGAACATCCTTATCCAATGTGGGACCCCAATGCAATGTACCCAACAGACACTTTCTATTGTGCTGACGGCGCTCATGGCCTTGCTTTCGATCAGGATGGAATGGTTCACATTGTATTCGGAATCAATAGGGCACATAGTGATGGAGAGGGAACATTTTGGTTTCACGGAGTTGGAGGGATCGGATACTGGAACGAAACCAGGCCAACTTTTTCGAATGATTTGAATGCATTATGCCCTTTTGCAGATTGTATTTACTCAGAGCTTGTTGAAGATTACAGCTTGATCGGATGGACGCAGGATATAAACAATAACGGTACAATTGATATTTTATGGGATGATATAGCAAAATATTACCTGGGCTTATCAAGTATGCCCCAAATCATTATTGATGATCTCAACAATATTTATGTTGTTTATTCATCAGTTACTGAAACTTATGAAAACGGCACACAAAGTTATCGCCATCTATGGGCTCGTTGGTCATACAATGGAGATTTCTGGGGTTCTTTTTTTGACCTGACCTCCGACCTGATCCATATTTTTGATGAGTGTGTTTTCCCTTCTGTAGCATCTTTTTCTGATGATTGGTTTTACCTGGTTTATCAAGTTGATACTGAACCCGGAATGGCGGTAAAAGGTGATGAGGATCCCTATGGTGAAAATTTCATTCGGTTTATGAAAGTTTATAAAGGTGTAGGAATTTTTGAAAATAAATCTCCAGATGAAAGCCTTAAAGTAAGCCAGAATATTCCAAATCCGTTTAGTAAGGAAACAATGGTACAGATTGAACTGTTTGATGCCTGCAATGTATCACTTGAAGTTACTAACCTTACAGGTCAGAAAGTTTTGGAAATAAATAAAGGTCATCTTCCGGTAGGTATTCATAATATTACACTTAAAGCAGATGGATTGAGTCTGGGATTATATTTCTATACAGTGAATGCGGGGGATGCTGCTGTTACTAAGAAGATGATATTGGAATAACCCCCACCCCAACCCTCCCCCTCCAGGGGGAGGGAGTAAATTACGACAAACTGATTAACTCTTGCATTTAATATATCAAATGATTATATTTGAAACCTGTTTTATAAATATAAACCTCACATAAAAAATTGATCATGAAAAGTATTGCTATCGCATGTTTATTAGCATTTACCTGCCTAACTGCCTTCTCTCAAGAGAGGTTAATAATTTCTAAAGAATTGCAAGATTATGGAGTTAGGATAGATGACTCCTATTATCAATCCTTAGAAACCTACCAATCAAAACCACCCTATAAAAACACCTGCTTTATTGATATTGGTATGACCTATTATGACCTGCAGACCAATGCCAGTACGCAAAAACGGATCCATGTGTTTGATGATGGTACAATGGGAGTTGTTTGGACAATGGGTTTTGATTATCCAGGTTTTTCGGATGACCGCGGAACAGGATATAATTATTTTGATGGAGAGAACTGGAGCCCAATTCCTACAGAACGATTAGAGTCAGATCGTACAGGCTGGCCTGAATACACTCCTTTTGGTGAAAACGGGGAGATCATAGTCTCTCATTTGTCAGGAGCTGATGAAAATGGTTTAATGATCTTAAATCGAGAAAACAAGGGCATGGGAGATTGGGAGGAGACGATTTTTCAGGGTCCTCAAATGTTTGGAGATCTAATTTTTCCGAGGATAGCTACAGGGGGAGTTGATCACAGTATGATTCACTTGATTGCTGTCACCAATCCAATGATGCAATATCAGGGACAAGAACCTGCTTTAGTATATTCAAGGTCTATTGATGGTGGAGTTAATTGGAATCCTGAAAATTATGTTATTCCGGAGATAAATAGCAATTATTATAACGGTTTTATGGGGGACACTTATGACATAAAAGCTGAAGGGGACATTGTGGGAATATTAATTGGTGACTCATGGTATGATTTGCTGCTATTGAAATCGACAGATAATGGGGATACCTGGGCAAAAACAATTATTTGGGAGCACCCCTACCCTATGTGGAACCCAAATGCAATGATTCCGACTGATACTTTTTATTGTGCTGATGGTGCTCATAGCCTTGATTTTGCTGATGCTGGAATGGCCCATGTTGTATTCGGTATAAACAGAACATATTGTGATGGTACAGTTA
>JAIOTR010000338.1 GCA_021106665.1 Bacteroidales bacterium | reverse complement strand
CAAAAGACGATAAAAAAGAATCTAAGAAGAAAGAAGAGAAAGCGGTTGATGAGGCTGCGCCGGAAGTAAAGGAAAAGAAGGAAGAAACCAAGCCTGTTGAACCTGAAACAAAAGAACCTGAAACATCAAAGGAAGGTTCGGAAGAAAAAGAATAAATTTAGGTTCATCGCAGATTAGCGTACATATTTTACCCAACCAGCCTGAATTTTGCTTCATGTAAGGCGTAAATTTTCAATTTAAAAAATCCCATATCTCTAAAACCATAAGCATTTCTTTTCAGTACTTTAATTTTGTTATTAGTTCCTTCTAAAGGTCCGGTAGAAATTTTATGATCATAGTATGCAAGGATTCCTGTTCTATATGCAGCTAATGTATTGGCAAATTTCATTAACATTTGAATGCCGGAAGCTTTTGCTCTTTTTAGCCAGTCTTTTAAGAATTCAATTGCTTTTTCTTTGTTTTCTTGTGACCATAATTGTCTTAAATCTTCTTTCATATAATATGCTGTTGCCAATGGTTTATTGATTAAAAGCGCTTCTTCTAATTTTTGTTTTTCATTCTTCTTCTCATTCAGATTTTGAGGATTTTTTAACAATAGCCAGCGTGTCCCTTTTAGTATATCATATTCACAGGTACCTTTAAGAGCGCTTTGCAGACTAGTTCGCAGGGATGATAATTTATCTTGGAACAGTTTAATCACATGAAAATGGTCTATGATAAGTTTTGCATCCGGTAAGTTGTTTTGTACTGCTGAAACATAGGATACGGACATATCGATAGCCACGGCTTCAATATTCTTTTTAAACCGTCTTATACGCTTCCAAAACGGGATTAAACTATCCGAGCCTTTGCCATCACCTACATAAACAATAATGCCTGAATCTAAATCCATTACAACCGTTAAATACCTGTGCCCCTTGCGTATAGATATTTCATCAATTGCAATATGCCTGAGACCCTTTACTGGTGGTTTACTATATTTTTTTCCTAAATAGCGTTGCTGAATATCCTTAATGACATGCCAACTCACTCCCAACAGAGAAGCCACATCCAGTATTGTCATAGCTCGGGAAAGTTCTAAAACATAGCGCTCAAAAAGCCGTGTATAGGATTTATTTGGCTCGGCAAAGTCTATCTTCTCCTGTCGTATTATTCCGCAATTTTTGCACTCTAAACGGTTTAGGATTACTTTTATAAACGTGCTCCTTTTTCCAATTGGCAGTGTTCGAATTACGCGAGTTACTGAACCTCTGTGTTTGACCCGATCACTGGAACATGAGGAACATTGACAATTATAAATAGGTTTTTTGATTACAAAAATCACATTCCCTTTTTCATAGTCAGTTTTTAAATAATCATATTTTGAGTTTATACCGAATGCGTTGTATAATAATGTCTTGGACATGGTAACTCCTTTTATTTTTTATCCTGCTAGATTTAAAACAAAAGGTTAAGTTATCATGTCCTTATATTGCTTTCAACTTATGTACGCAAATTCTCCATGAACCTTATTTAATCCCCAGTTTTTTCTGAATTTGCTCAAGTGATATGCCTTTAGTTTCCGGCATTACATATATTACGCACAGAAGCTGCCCAACCATGCATACTGCATAGAAGGCAAATGTATGGCCCCCGGATACTTCGGCAAACATCGGGAAAGTCAATGATATGACAGCAGCCATGAACCAGTGAGTAAAAGTGCCGAGAGCCTGTCCGCGGGCGCGCACTCTGTTTGGAAAAATTTCACTGATAAATACCCATATTACGGCGCCTTGTCCAAAAGCATGAGAGGCGATAAACACAAGAAGGCTAATCAATACAACCGTGCCTCCTATTGCTGTGAATTCAGTACCATAGGTGTAAAATGCCCATGCTACACCGCCCAGACTCAGGATATAACCCACCGAACCAACCAGCATAAGTTTTCGGCGCCCAAAATTGTCAATGACTGCTAATGCTATCATGGTCATAATTAAGTTTATACCACCAACCGCCACAGCTTGAAGCAAAGCGGATTCTGAACCGGCGCCGGCCATCTTGAATATTCGTGGGGCATAATATAAAATTGCATTTATACCGGAAAGTTGATTGAACATGGCAATGGCAATAGCCAGCATAATTGGTTTAATATATTTCATACAAAGAAGTGTTTCCTGCAAACTGCCATGTTCAACATCAAGTGATGCTTTGATTTCCTTAATTTCATCTTCTATATTACCCGTATCGGAGCCGCATTTTTCAAGCACTAACTTCGCTTCATCTAAACGACCTTTAGCAACAAGCCAACGAGGGCTTAATGGATTGTTGAACAGAAGAAAAAAGAAAGCAATCGCCGGGACTGCCTCAACGCCAAACATCCAACGCCATTCCACCGCGCCCAGATTCAATCCTGAAATTATATAGTTTGAAAAAAACGCTAAAAGTATTCCCAATACGATATTGAATTGTGTTACAGCCACCAGGCGGCCTCGATATTTTGCCGGTGAGATTTCCGCAATATACATGGGCGATACAACCGACGCCCCTCCAACGCCTAATCCTCCGATTAAACGGAAGAAAAGAAACGAATACCAATCCCAGGCCAGAGCGCTGCCAAGCGCAGAGATAAAATATAATACCGCTACAGCAAAAAGTAT
>JAIOTR010000129.1 GCA_021106665.1 Bacteroidales bacterium | reverse complement strand
CTGTTATATCCATCATCACCAACATATTCAGTAGTTCCGGTAGAATAAATAAATTGAACATCAGGATACTGCATTTCAAGGTCTTCCATTTCAGTAAAATATTCCTGAACTTGTGAAGCAGTCCAGGTATTTAATTCTGTGCACCATCCCCAACCTGAAATATTAATACCGGGGTCGCACTGAACCAATGTTTTTTGCATACTAAGATCAGCGTTGGCACCTTGCCAATATCCATTTGGAGCAATTCCTAAACAACATTTACAATTTGAAAAATATTGTATTACGCCATCCATAACACAAAAAGTACCATTTGGATCAGGTAGATATCCACCATTAGCATATCCCGTTTCTCCATCACCAACAGTAACATCAAGATTTGGTATTTCTGTTTCCACAAGCTTAAGCCCAGTTAACACCTGATGACCATGAGAGGTTGCTGCCCATTCGAATTTACAATTTGTCTTTATAGAGTCAATTATATCCGAAGGAATTGAGGTTACATCAGTGCAATTATGATCTATGATTATTCCTTGCCCTGTAAGATTTAATGCAAAAGCAATTAGGAAAACTATCGAAAGTCGGGTTTTTGTTTTCATAACAAATAAATTAAGATTAAAATTGAAAGATTGGAATAAATTGTAGATCACCTATTAATCCAATTCTTTTATTTAAGTATTTGAACGAAAGGACTTAAAATAAGTTGCAGGAAACACCTTTTTACTAAAGTAATTAGGACTAATGAAAATGTATAAATCAGAATATAATAGATAGGGATTTAAAAAATTTCGCCACATGCAATTTTGTAAAATTATTCAGGAAGTGACACTCAGAATGAATTGCTATTGCGGAACCTGGCAGTTGGTTCCAAAGTTTTCCATCCAATTTTCATTCTTGTCCTGGGTGTTAACTTGCCCATCTAAATTGAAATCACTCTCTAAATATCCATCCATGCCGGCTTGTATTTGCCATATTTCAGTTTTGTCAGAAATATTTATTATTGAATCGGCATTTCCATTTCCTGAAGCCAGTCCCCAGAGAACCGGAGTTATAGGTTTATGTGCAAGGCTGTCACCGTATGCTTGTGCTGAACCATAGCTAAAGTCATATTGGTAAGCGCCATCATAAAAGCTTAATGGATTGGCAGACATTACCCCAAGATGGTTTCGGTGCCAAATGATTGCATACAAATTATCATCAAATTTTGATTCAATAACAATATTGCTATATCCATCCATATCTACGATATATCCATTATTTACAAGAAAGGCAGCTTTTCTTGATAAGGCATTTTGAGGTAAAGCCAGTGAAGCATCAACTGCATCTCTTAACTCAATTAAAACCCAGTCAACAATATAACTATTTGGAATGACAGGAACATTTTCCAAGCCGTTATAATTCCAGGGTGTCATATTATAAGGCTGTGATAATGGTAAATATTCCTGGTTATTAAGATTGGTATTCATTACTGTCCCGGTAAAAGGCCCTTCAAGGTATAGTTTTAAATTCAAACGAATCGAATCTGGTTTCCAACTTTGCAGCCTTGCCATCATATACCATACTGCCTTGGCTTTATTTTTACATCCAATTTCGTTTGTATGGTAATAAGTGCCATAATAATCTCCGTGTAAAAGCGGAATAGTATCATTGATGTGAAGGTAATAATTCATTTCACCGTTACTCCAACAATCCAGATCGGCAAAATCAAATAAAACCTTGTTATTTTGAATACAATATTGCCTTATTTGATTATTTCTGAGATATCTATTATAACCGGCATCACCATTATATTCAGCTGTTCCCGTAGTATAAATAAACTGAACGTTTGGATATTGCAATTCATAGGCACTCATCTGGTTCAAATACTCCTGCACCTGAGCTGCAGTCCAGGTATTTAATTCGGTACACCATTCCCAACCTGATATATTAATATTTGGAAAACAGGTAACCAAAGTTTTTTCTAAAGTTTGGTGTGCATCATCTCCAAGCCAGTAGGCTTCTGGCGCAATGAATTGATAACAACATTTCCCGCATTGTGACCATAATAAAGTAACACCATCCATAATACAAAATGTTCCATTAGCGTCAGGCAAATAACCTCCATTTGGATCACCTGTTTCACCATCACCAATGGTAACATCAAGATATGGAAAATCATTTTCAAGAAATTTTAAACCTGCTAATAATTGATGTGCATGACTTGCCCCGGCCCATTCAAATTTACATTCAGATTTTATATTGTCAACAACGGTTGTAGGAATTAAATCGACGTTTGTACAATTGTGATCAATTATAAGCCCTTGTCCGAAAGAGGAATTAAAAAAAAATAAAGTGAAGAGGATATAAATCAATAATTTTCTTTTCAACATAGTACTACGAGTTTTTGTATCAATAGAGATATGTTATTAACGACATATTATGAATACATGAAATAGATAATTTTGCGCAAAATTAACAAAAATTGCCAAATGACCAAATTATAGTGCTGAAAAATAAGAGTTTATAGCAAAGCTTATTCCGGGATTTGACTGCTTTGTCCAACATTAGGCAGCCAAACATCATTCTTATCCTG
>JAIOTR010000541.1 GCA_021106665.1 Bacteroidales bacterium | reverse complement strand
TGGTGAAATAAATACCTCAACCAACCTTAATGTATTTAATACTCTTCAGGAAATCTCCTAAATAATAATATCCTCCTTTTAGATATAATTATTTGTCCATGTGCACATCCACTTGCGGGAATGGAATAGTAACTTCGGCTGCATCCAATAAAACTTGTTTCGCTTTCCTGATATCCGACTCGTAAGCAATACCAACAGTAAGGTCAACTCTCAGTTTACCTTCTCTTGTGTAGTTGGTAATATCACCATTTGAAACAGCGCCATTCGGAAGAATGATGGTCCTGTTTTGTGGATTTAAAAGTATGGTTGTAAATATTTGAATTTCCTTAACAACACCCAGGTGGCCTTGTGATTCAATTAAATCACCAACTTTATAAGGTTTAAAAAGTAAAATTAAAGCGCCACCGGCAAAATTCGCCAATGTTCCCTGTAGTGCGAATCCTACAGCTAAACCCGCAACGCCTAATAATGCTACAAATGAAGTTGTTGCAACACCCAGCATCTGAATGACAGTGATCACCAATGCAGCTTTTAAAATCCAGGATAAAAGGTTTAGCAAAAAAGGTCTTAAAGTTTCGTCAGTGCCCCGTTTCTCCATTCCCTTACCGGCAAATTTTACTAAAATTGAAATAATCTTCAGTCCAATAAGAAGGAAGACTATGGCCAATAAAATTTTAGGAGCATAAAAAATAATTTTTGACTTGAAGATTTTTAGGCCGAACTTTAAACTAAATCTAAACAATCACTACCCTTAACATAAACTTAATCATAAAACCTGAAATCGAATATATTTTTTCGTAATATTGCAGGCTCAAATTTAGAACAAGTAATACACAGTAAATCAACAGATAAGAAAAATATTTTATTATGTCAAAAATTAAAAATAAACATGTTTACACTTTCGGTAACAAAAAAGCTGAAGGTAATGCAACCATGAAAAATTTACTTGGTGGTAAAGGGGCAAATCTTGCAGAAATGAATCTCATTGGAGTTCCGGTACCTCCGGGATTTACAATTAATACAGATGTTTGTACTCTATATTATAAAGAAGGCAGGGATCAGGTAGTTGAGTTAATAAGAAAAGAAGTAGAGGCAGGCGTGAAGAATGTCGAAGATATCATGGGAACTAAGTTCGGCGATAAAGAAAATCCATGTTTATTATCTGTTCGTTCGGGTGCAAGAGCTTCTATGCCGGGTATGATGGATACAGTCCTTAATTTAGGTTTAAATGACATTGCTGTTGAAGGCATTGCAAAAAGAACAGGAAACGAAAGGTTTGCATGGGATTCGTACAGGAGATTTGTACAAATGTATGGTGATGTTGTGATGGAAATGAAACCTGAATCGAAAGAAGATATCGATCCTTTTGAAGAGATCATTGACAAATTGAAAGAAGAAAAAAAGGTAAATCTCGATACTGATTTGTCAACTGACGATTTGAAGGAGCTTGTTAAAAGATTTAAAACGGCGGTTAAAGCCAAGACCGGCAAAAATTTTCCGGATGATCCATGGGAGCAACTTTGGGGATCCATCATGGCTGTATTTGGAAGCTGGATGACTGAAAGAGCAATATATTACAGAAAATTGAATAATATTCCTGATGAATGGGGAACAGCAATTAATGTTCAGGCAATGGTATTTGGAAACATGGGGCAGAACTCAGGAACAGGGGTTGCTTTTACAAGAGATGCTGCCACCGGTGAGGACATATTCAATGGTGAATATTTGATAGATGCGCAAGGTGAGGACGTTGTGGCGGGAATCAGGACTCCCAGACAAATTACAAAAGAAGGCTCCATCAGGTGGGCAGCTTTGGCAAAAGTATCGGAAGAAGACAGAAAAACAAATTTCCCCTCTCTCGAAGAAGTGATGCCGGAGATTTATAAAGAACTGGACGCAACTCAGCAAAAACTTGAAGATCACTATACAGATATGCAGGACCTGGAATTTACTATTCAGGACGGAAAGCTTTGGTTACTGCAAACAAGAAATGGTAAAAGA
Organism: Bacteroidales bacterium; assembly: GCA_021106665.1. Classification (GTDB taxonomy): domain Bacteria; phylum Bacteroidota; class Bacteroidia; order Bacteroidales; family JAADJA01; genus JAADJA01. The sequence goes on along the minus strand of JAIOTR010000541.1, from coordinate 1,799 downwards.
ACCTGCGCTGCTATGGTAAAAATTGCCATGGATATGTTGGACGAAGGTATGATCAATAAGAAAACTGCCTTAATGCGGGTTGAACCAAATAAACTTGACGAACTGCTTCACCCGGTTTTTGATGACAACGCAATTAAGAAAGCAAATGTTGTAGCCAAAGGACTTCCGGCTTCTCCGGGAGCGGCTACAGGCCAAATTGTATTTCATGCTGATGAAGCCGAAGAATGGGCTGCAACCGAAAAGAAAGTAATACTCGTCAGGATTGAAACCTCACCTGAAGATTTAAAAGGGATGAATGTAGCTGAAGGAATCCTAACCGCAAGAGGTGGAATGACTTCACATGCAGCTGTTGTTGCACGTGGAATGGGTAAATGCTGTGTTTCAGGCGCAGGTTCCATAAAAATTGATTATAAAGCAAGAACTTTAAGTTGTGACGGAATTACTTTTAAAGAAGGAGATTGGATTTCGCTCAACGGGTCAACAGGAGAAGTATATGAAGGAAAGATCCAAACCACACAACCGGAAATGAGTGGCGATTTTGGTAAAATAATGGAACTGGCTAATAAAACTGCAAGAATGAAAGTCAGGACAAATGCCGATACACCTCATGATTCACAAGTAGGAAGGGATTTTGGAGCTGTCGGTATTGGACTTTGCAGAACAGAGCATATGTTCTTTGGCGATGGAAAAATACAGGCGATGCGCGAGATGATACTCGCAGAAGATGAAGATGGAAGAAGAAAAGCCTTAGATATTCTTTTACCCATCCAAAGAGAAGATTTTGAAGGTATTTTTGAGGCCATGCATGATCTGCCTGTAACGGTTCGTCTTCTTGATCCACCATTGCATGAATTTGTACCCCATGAAGAAAAAGGACAACAGGAGATGGCTGATTTGATGGGAATAACACTTGAGGGCGTAAAAGAAAAAGTTGAGAGTCTTTCAGAAATTAACCCCATGTTAGGTCACAGGGGATGTCGCTTGGGAAATACCTATCCTGAAATTTCAGAAATGCAGGCCAGGGCAATTATTGAAGCTGCTATGAATCTCAAGGCAAAAGGCATCAATACACATCCTGAAATCATGATTCCTTTAACAGGTACGATAGAAGAAATGAAAATGCAGGAAGATTTAGTAAGGTCTACCGCAGAAAAAGTCTTTAAAGAAAAAGGAGACAGGATTGACTATTTGGTTGGCACCATGATTGAAGTTCCAAGAGCAGCTTTAACTGCTGATGAAATTGCGACATCTGCTGAATTCTTTTCCTTCGGAACAAATGATTTAACCCAGATGACTTTCGGTTATTCAAGAGACGATGCCGGTAAATTCCTTCCGGTTTATTTGCAGAAGAATATTCTTAAAGTTGATCCATTCCAGGAATTGGATCAAACCGGTGTTGGCCAACTCGTTGAAATGTCCGTTAAAAAAGGTCGTAAAACCAGGCCCAACATCAAACTGGGTATTTGCGGGGAGCATGGTGGAGAACCTTCATCCGTTGAATTCTGCCACAGGGTAGGGCTGGATTATGTTAGCTGTTCACCTTTCCGTGTACCGATTGCACGTTTGGCAGCTGCACAGGCTGTGATCAGAAAAAAAGAGGAAAAGAAAGCTAAGAAAACTTCTAAGAAACATAAGAAAGCTAAAAAATAATCATCATAACTTGGTAATGAAAAGCAGCTCTTATGGGCTGCTTTTTTGTTTTCCTCTTTGGGATTTAAAATCCGGATGAGCAGTGATAAAAAATACTTTAACTTTGTTCTGAGAAATCGGAAAACATTGATTACATGAACCAACTCTAT
>JAIOTR010000335.1 GCA_021106665.1 Bacteroidales bacterium | reverse complement strand
AATTTATAATCAAGCCGGGCGTTCATCTCAAATATTTGAGGTCTGTACCAAAAATTTGTTCCTGAAATATTTGCCAGATAGAAAAAAGTGGGATCCCATCCGTTAAAGTCACCGGGAACCTGGACAGTAGATGCATTGCCCTGATAAATAAAATTGGCTGTATCTTCATTAATGTATGGAATTCCAATTGGTGTTATAATGGTCATAAAACTATCAACAGCCTCCATTCGCTGATCTTCCGGCAGGCTGTATACATAATCAATAAATAATGAAAAGCTCTGAGCATTGGAAAAGCCTATAGTTAACAGGAAAACAAGTGATATAATAGATTTTTTCATGATTAGGAATTTTAAATTTATAAGTTCATTGTTTAAAACGATATAAAATTAACACATTTAAAACCTCAGCGACAATTTCATATTAAAATCAATAGAGAAATTATTAAGATCAGGGTCATTCACATTTAAGTACTGTCCGGCATTAAACTGAAATCTAAAGATCATAGAATACAGTGGATACAGGTCCAACGCTGATGAAGAAGTCAACTGATAACTTTTTTCGGGATCATATCCACTTATTTCTGTATGACCAACCAGGATACTTTGCCGAATTTCAATCCTTCGCATTTTCAGGAATTTTTTCTTCCGCCAGATAATATCATACCTCCCTTCAATCCTGTGCTTTTGGCTTTCAATATTTTTATCCCTTGAATCAGTAAAACGGTAAAGGCAATACAAAACATTTTGAAAATTCGGGTTCCAGCGATGCTCTGTCCAGACAGATGGTTCATAATACTTTGTAGTCCTTTTATATCCTTGATTCTGGTTATACTGTTTATACTGCACATTAACCCTTGTTTTATACCCTATCTTCATTTCCAGTTTCTCATTTAACTGCCAGTAATCGGTCTTTAATGCACTCCCGCCATAACTGTTTTCCTGGTTATTCCATTCAAACAAACTATACAGGTAATAATTCACACCGGGTCGAAACTCATTCTTAATATAGTAGTTTCTGATAAGTTGCGAATTGCTCAACTCATCGGTATTGGTACGAAACATCTGCCAGGTCCAGCTAGATATCTGCTGAGTTGGTGTTCCCCACCCAAATAAGGATTGGTTTACATTAAATTCAAAATGAAGAATTGAAAGCTTATCCCAGATCTGTCCGGGCGAGAACCTGAAATTCAATTGCGAGTACTGACTTATGCGTGCATCCTTATTGGTTCCATCAGGATAAAAACCCTGATCCATGGTATTTTCAATGCGGAGGTTCACTTGCAATGTTCGCCATTCTTCAAATGAAATATTGAAAAGCATCCTTTCAGAGCGTGTAAGCGTTGTTTTATAACTATTGTCTGAAATATCATTCAGGGTATTGCGCCTGTAAAAAATACTTGTCTGAAACTGATCAGTGATGTTGGTATTTAACCTAAAATATCCTTGGTAGAACTGTTGTTTATCCGAACCCACAAGTTCAAGACCGGATTGTTCCCCATTTCTAAACTGAGCTTCCAGTTTTATATTATTAAATGATATTTTTTTTGCCCATTTCTGCGGAAGCTGGTATTCAAGATTATTCAGATAAAAATATTTATTGGTCGTTCCGGAATCTGAAATTGTTTCCTGGTTTTGATAGCTTCCTTTCCAGCCGGGAAAGTTTGGACGGTGAAATAAAATACTTATGTTTCCTGTCCGCTCGCTTGGAAACGAATTTGTGCTATCTGAAAAACCCTGTTGCTTTTCCCAGGAACCGCTTATACGAAGATCTTCCCGGGCATCAATAGATGCAAACAACTCGAGGTTGCTGTTAATATCGCCCAAAACTGTTTGGGGCCTGTGCAAATTTGAATAGTCTTTATCGTAATTCTCATACTTGGTTTGAATACGGACTTTTGAGGAGCTGACCAGTCCCTCAACATAATAAGCGGTCAATTGTTTTTCCTCATTCTGGTAAGCTAATCCTGGTGTAATTTTAACATCATAATTTCCAATCTTATGACGGATTTCACTATGCAGGCTTATCAAGTCTTCTGTTTCATCCGAAAGATATTCAATGCTATCCTCCTTATTAAACCGTGTCCAGTCACCCTGAAGATAAAAATTATCCGATGGACTAAAATTCACAGAAGCACTATGAATTCTGGTTTTTACTTCTTCCAGGTAGTATTCATATTCCACTTCGATCCTTGTATCTGTTGTAACAACTCCTTCCCTCACAAAGACAAGCGTTCCGTTTGTATAATCCAAAACATAATCGTTACCACCCTCCGCAAGAATTCCTTCAAGGAAAACTTTTTCTGTTCCCCTCACAAGATCATCATGTTCAAGTTGGATAAGAGAATATTCGGTTTCATAGTTGGGAATAAAATTATAAACTGACATTGGCTGGTTGGGATCATAAACTTCGCCTGGGAATGGTTCTTCCTCTGGAAAAAACAGTATACCATTTCCATAATCCACCCATTCCGCATCTACCCTACCATCGCCATTCACATCCAATCCGAACTGAGAGATTGGAACAGACTGGCCTGTTGTGTCGAACATTTGAAACATAAATGAACTTGGAATTATTTTCTGTGCCCTTAAAGAATAGAAGTTTTTCCGTACAGTAGAAAAGATCGTATCATATTGCAGTATCTCTTCAAATTGTTGGCTATTTTGGGTATAGCGAACAACAATAGTGTTTACTGAACTTACATTCCCAGAAAAACGGATTACATTGGCTTTATCATAGAAATAATAATCTTCCGTGGCTACGAGAATTTCATAATCACCCGTGATACCAGCAATACTAATATTTTCCATTGTATTGGGCGAGTTATTGGAATCATTTAAGTCATCTATAAAGATCTCAAGATTCTCAGGAATGCTGGTGGTATCCAGTCCAGGAATGCTGTAATAAATATACCGTAAATAGTCTGCATCAGCAATTTGAATTTCAAATTTTTTAAGTGCACCCAAATAATACTCATAGGTTTTTTGGGATCTTCTTTGTCCGGTAGAAGCCTTTAATGATACCAGACTTCGTTTAAAACGTTCAGTCTTTTTCCCGGCTTGCAACCATACATTGCTTCCGAACATGCTAGCCGTTTCACCAAACGGAATCGCACCTGGTTCTCTCCTGAAATCGCCCCAGTTGAATTCGCGTAAAATATCATTCTCCCTGCTCCGGTATCGAATACCGTACATGGTTTCGCTATAATCTATATTGTTGTAGAATCCTGAAAGTGTTCGCGTTTTACCAAGAATCAACTGGCTCTTTATATCAAGGCGTTCACCTGAAAGCACCTTGGGATCTTCATTCAAACCATTATTGAAGTATGTCCTTTCATAATCATATATGTAGGTCATCCGGGTTCCTTCCCAACTCCATTTGAATTTTCCAAGAGGAATGTATCCTCCTGCTTCATTATCAAACAAATTCTTAAAAAGGTTTTTTACTGATCTACTTCTATCACCGATGATCGATTTAATCTCGTAATTACGCCACCGATCACCCATGCTCAACCTGTAATCAAGACCTTGTTGGTTGATCAGCATTGCCAGGCCTCCGCTGATGTATGATGCATCAAATTGCGTAGTTGACAATCCGGATGCATAATCCAGAATCTTCCAATTTTTTTCCATGCGATTGTAAACCAGAACATTTTCCTCAGTTAATACCCAGATTTCACTTGGGCTGATAAATCCATTCCTAATTATTGAAGTACTCAGATAATTATTGCCTGCAAATTCGCGCCACACACCTGATGCCTGACTATAAACATAAAGACCCATTTTGGTAACTGCCCAGATCAATTGATCCTCTATAAATAATTCGAGTAAGTTATTTGGCGTAAGAAACGGCAGGAAAAAAGTTTGCTGGGTTTGTAAAGTAGTATTAAACAGAATAAGTCCATTATCGCTTACTAACCATAATTCCTGTCCCTGAAAAAATCCCCTTTTTAGTGCAGCTAACGAATCCTCTATAACATTAAAATGACGCCATTGTTCAAATTGCGGATTATATTCTGAAAATTTATAATCATTTACAAGCCAGATATTTTCATCCTTTACAACAATGTCATTTACTTTTTCTTTTGGTATTCCTGAAGCAAGTCCAAAATCCTCCCATTCTTCAATTAAGAGGTCGTATCGCGACATTCCATCTTCAGTGCCAATCCAGACATAATCTTCAGTAAAATCAAGGCCATTAACCAAATTGGAAGGTAACCCATCTTCCATATCAAAAACCAACCATTCATTAAGCCGGATATGAAAAGCAGCTAATGTACTGTCAAGAATACACCATAACCACTCATCATTATATGAAAGATATCTGATCTCTTGATTTTGACTTTCAATGGGTAAGACAAATCGTTTATATGCATCTTCCTCTGAACTATACTGATATAGCCCTGATGGTGTCCCTATCCAAACTTTATTCTCTGCTTCCAGCACTGGATATTTACCATACAGATTCAGTCTGCCATTAGCGGCATTAAGTTTATGTGGATAAAATTGTAAAAATACTAATATCAGCAAGGATGCTTTAAGTATATAAATCGGGCATTTCTTAAAAAAGAATTTATTTTGAGGAGCATTATTTATTTTCGTTGCCAATTATTTTGTAAGCTATTGCTTATAAAGGCCTTATATAGTAATCTTTTCAATATTCATTTTATTGAGATCAATTTCACCAACACCATTCTCATATGCCATATACAGATGACCAATGTCATCCGGGGAGGAACTCATCCCTCCAAAATTATACCTTGAAGTCACAACAGAATCCACTGCTAATATATCCGAGCTAACAAATATTCGATTATCATTAATCACCGGTCCGGGACCTGTGGGACCGCCATTGAGCAATACATGATAGCAGTCCACAATGTTAATGTGTGGTTTCACTGCTTCAGCCAAATCGCCCAGTGCCTGATCTATATCCAATTCGGTATGAAAAACAGACCTATCCCAAATTACACCCATTAAATTTTTAATTGATAAGCTGATTTGTGTAGCAGAATGATGCTTGGCAGTCGGTATATTTATAAAAAGATCTACTTTGCTTAAAAGTTTAAGAAGTTCAGTTGATTTTAGTACTTTCCCCTCCAATGATTGCGGTATATAATAACGTTGCTCATTGGCCAATACAAATTTGACTGCAGGATAATTATCTTGTAGTTTTAATAGTTCATGCCCGGCAAAATCTTCTACTTTTTTCAAGGTGTGGTCTGCTATGATTACTTTTTTAACTTTGTTCTCTACTAAATAAGAACATAAAGCATCCATCAAAGCAAATGAGGTTGTGGTTCCTATTTCCCCCGGATTAGGCAAACACAAATTGGGTTTTAGTAAAATAGTTGACAATTCAGGCTTTTTTGGAAGCATAGATTTTAGTCCGCCATCACCTCAAAAAGTTTTTGAACAGCAAGAGATGCCTCCCCCTCAATCTCCCAGATAGTTGGTTGGTTTGGTGATAGTCCTGACAGTTGCCAGGGTAACATTGAAGTAGCTACTACAGAACCTGTTGTTTTTATAAAATTTCTTCTATCCATTAGATGCAAAATTCAGATCAATAGGAAATACAATTTCTCTAAGCCTATTGTATTTTTCCATCCACATTCAGTGCAAACTGCTTTACAATGTTAAGGCTTTCATCTGTATCAAAATTTAAATCAATCAGAATAAAATATTTATCCCTGTAAAATGATAGCTTCTGTGATAAACCACCAAACCGAACATAGTGAGCTTCTTCGCCTGCTCCATCCAACCATTCTGTTGCTCCTGTCAATCCTAAATCAGGATCATCATAAACAGCTTTGGCATTTTCGTCTGTATCCATATCATAGATGAAGAGCTGAATGGTTCTTGTTCCATTTTCAATGGTTCCGTTATAGGATTGTTGTGTTGCTTCTTTAAAACCATGATTTTGATAAATTTCTGCTCCACCATTGATGTAATCAGTTAATTCTGTGATATTGTTGGCTACCCAACGGACACCTGAATATGACCATCCTGTTATTTCATTATCCTTCACAAGTAAATCTTCAATCGTTAAAACTTCTTCATCTTCATTTGATTCACTTTTTTCACATCCAATCCCGATAAGGAAAATTAAACTCAATAGTATCAATAAGTATTTATTCATTTTATATGTTTTTATAATTTCTGATTCTTATTTCATTAAATGTATGATGATTGATTTATTGTAGCTATTACTTTTTAGTTGCCCAATATATAGTCCTGCTTTTAATTTTTGGCCATAATTATTATTACCATCCCAGATAGTATTGTGCCAACCAGGCTGTAGTGTACTGCTGATAATTTCCCTGACTTTCTGACCATCATATGTATAAATGGAAAATTGAACATCGGATTTTCCTGGAACATAAAAATCTATCTGTGTCTGGAAATGAAATGGATTTGGGAAATTTTGCTTTAGCTGAAATCCACCTGATACTGATGAAGGATTATCTGTTCCAGTAACAGGATTGAGAATATTTAATACATCCATTTCTTCCGGATCATTCGTACCAAGATTATAAGGATCTTGTGCAGCTGTATCGATATAATGGGCATTATAGATTGTATTACAGCCATTTTCTTCTAACAGTTCCCTGCCCCAGTAATCGGCAGCTACAATATCCTGACTCAATATAAACTTGTTTGCAATAAACTGCGGATTACCAAACGGACCTCCTGAATAAATCCCGTATAATGCGTCAATGATGTTTATTGTTTGTTTGTTCCTTATTACCGGCAGAGCATTTAAAGCCGCAATATAAGGATCACATGCATTTGAATGTATTTGTCCCGGATAACTGCATGTACCGTAATGATTTTTCAAACATAGCGTTACACCAGCAATACTATGATTTTTGAGCACACCAAGGTTTATAATATAATTAGCCATCTCAGTAACAATGGTGCTAATTTTTTGATTCGAACCGTTTACGTCATAAAATTCTGTAGAGTATCCAATACCGGGATTATTTGTTCCAAAGCACCTCACACCTGTTTCTGATGTATTTATTGTGTAACCAGCTGAAGTAAGATCCGAATTAGCGCGGTCATAAATAATGATATTATTCTCAGGGAACATATTAGCGCCAAAAGACATTTGTTTGAGCCCCTCAGCAATTGCAAATGCTACTTCAGGATGACTTGAAAGACTTGAATTAATGCAGTTTACTTTTATAGCAACTGTACTATTGGTATTTATCTCAGGCAGCAAAAATTTCCACGCTTCACCTACATCCTCAATTTGAGCAAGGCCTTTTACTGCTGTGTCCATCATTAGCTGAACTTTGTCAGGATATATGGTTGTTCCGGATGTAGCCTCCGAATGTTCAATAATCACTACCCTGCTTAAATCTTTATTACTTAATATGGAGGAAATGAGATTACCAGGGTAAATAAGTCCTGATACTCCCGTAAACGCCAGTATACGTAAAAAATCCCTGCGTTCAATTTTTGATAAAAACGAATCTGAGCTCATGATAGTTTTGTTTTCTAGTTCTTTGATTATCTTATCTTTTGCATGATAATCGATTTTTTAAATCCTTTCGAAATTAGTTGACCAATATAAAAACCGTTATCAATTTCCTGTTTACTTGTATTTTTTCCATCCCAGCTTATTGTGTGCCACCCTTTACTAAAAGTTGTGTTGATAGGTTCACAAATTTTTTGTCCTTTATCAGTAAAAACAGTAAATCTGACATCTGATCTCTTCGGAGTATAGAATTCTATTTGAGTATTCGATCCAAATGGATTCGGATAGTTTTGTTTCATTTGAAATCCCTTAGATGCCAATTGGTTTTCAATGTTCGTAACCGGATTATAAATGTTCACCAAATCCATTTCAGTTGGATCATTGGTTCCCAGTGTATAGGGGTCCTGTGCTGCTGTTGCAATATGGTGAGCAGCATTGGCAGTTAAACATCCATTTTCTTTTAACAATTCAGTTCCAATATAATCAGTAGCAACAATGTCTTTACTCATGATTAGTTGATTAGCCACAAACTGAGGTGATCCGGATGGTCCTCCGGCTTTGATTCCGAATAAACCGTCAACAATATTTAAATGTTGTTTGCCCTTGATAGGCACTGTGGCATTTAATGCTGGAATCCAGGGATCACAATTATTGCCATGTAATTGTATTGCATTATGGCATGTTCCATAGTGATTTTTAAGACAAAGGGTAACACCGGAAAGACCGTGGTTTTTAAGAACGCTAAGATTGATGATAAAATCTGCCATCTGAGTTACAATGGTACTTAGCTTCTGATTACTACCATTTACATCATAAAATTCTGATGAGTAACCCACACCTGAACTGTCTGTACCGAAACATTGCACACCAGTCCCAGAGGTATTGATTGTAAAACCGGCCAATTGCAATTCATAGTTTGACCGCTCATAGATGATGATATTTTTCTCAGGGAAAAACGAACCTCCGAAGTTCATGAGTTTTAAACCTTCGACAACAGCATTTACAATCTCAGGATGTGATGGTACAGCAGGAGCAGCACAGTTAACCTTGATGGCTATTACGCTTGAATCATTAACATCTGGCAATAATGATTTCCATGCTTCCCCAGAATCATCTATCTGAGCCAGTGTCCTGACCCCAATGTCCATCATCATATGAACTTTATCCTCATTGATCAATGTTCCTGAAGTGGCATCATCATGCGTTACAGTGACTATCCGGCTCAATGGTTTGTTTAATATAGAGGAGATCAGATTGCTTGGATATATTAATCCTGCAAGTCCGGTAAATGATAGAATACGTAAAAATTTTCTTCGGTCAATCTGGCTTAAAAAGGATTCTGATATCATATTTAATTAATTAAAACTACTGCTTAATATTAATTTCAGGATCAGAATTTAAGTATAGTTTCCAAATGTAAATATTATTTTTCAAACCTCATAAGGAATTAACAATAATATTTCAAACACTTCAATGTTCATTAATCATTCTTTGGAGGAATATTAAATCCTTACATTTGTAACATCTATACTAAGCTGACATGTTTAAAAGAGCAATAGTTCGACAGCCAAGTAAAAATTTAGTTAATGGAATAACCTCTGCTAATCTTGGAATCCCTGATTATAACGAAGCAATAGCTCAGCATAAACAATATATCAATGCTTTATTGAAGTGTGGACTTAAAGTTAACATACTGAAGACAGATGAAAAATTTCCAGATTCAATTTTTGTCGAAGATACAGCCCTGTTAACACCAAAGTGTGCCATCATAATGAAACCTGGCAAAAAGTCAAGGAAAGGAGAAACAGAGGCTATTGCAAATTTGCTACAGACTTACTATTCGAAAATTGAGGAAATCAACTCTCCGGGTACAATTGAAGGTGGGGATATCATGATGGTTGGAAATCACTATTACATTGGATTATCTGAAAGAACCAATGAAGAAGGGGCAAATCAACTCATAAAAATCTTAATTAATTACGGTTTCACTGCATCAAACATCAAGTTAAAAAATATGCTGCATCTAAAGACTGGCCTGGCTTACCTTGAAAATAATAACCTCCTTACGGCTGGTGAGTTTATCAATAACAAAACATTCAGCAAATTTAACAGGATCGTTGTAACTGAAGAGGAAAATTATGCAGCCAATTGCATTTGGATAAATGATACTGTAATAGTTCCGGAAGGGTTTTTAAGAGTAAAGTCAAAAATAGAGCAAGCAGGTTATAAAACCATATCGGTTGATGTGTCTGAGTTCAGAAAATTGGATGGTGGACTAAGTTGTCTTTCATTGAGATTTTGAAGCCGCCTTAAAATTTTAAATACACATTCATAAGTCACAATTTGAAAATATTGTATAACTTAAACTCCTTTTTAAAAAAACCCCGAAAAAAATTTGACAATGAATGTATTTTTATATTAATTTTATCTCATAATATCTTCATTTTCCTAAACAAGAGACATCATGAAAAATATCTCCGTTATTGTTTCAGCAATTTTTACATTTCTATTTTTAAGTTTTTTTCAAATTTCTGCAACCAGTCAAAGTTCCGATCGATCAAACTTTAATTACTGGTTGAACAAAATGGAGGACCCTAACCAGAACTTT
>JAIOTR010000082.1 GCA_021106665.1 Bacteroidales bacterium | reverse complement strand
GGAAGAAATTTAAATGTTTCGGTAGGGTGTATATTGGAAATTACCAGTTTACTCTTAAATTCACTGCCATTTTCTGATTTTATCAAATTAATGTTATTATTATCATCAGTTAAACATTGGGTGATTTTAGTACCTGTAAAAACATCCCCTCCGTTTAACTTTATAATTTCTGTCAATAAATCAGCGAGTTGTGAGGATCCATCCACAAACCTCCACGAGCTTTCAATATAAGAATAATTGATCATACCGAAAATAAACATATTAATTTTATCCTTACTCCCACCAATTAGCCCGTTCAATCCGGCAAGTACATTTTGAAGTGTTTTATCATGAGTTATCGAAGCCAGAAATTTATGTGCATTCTCCGAATAGAAAGAATTGAATTTGAATAACCCTCCGGTTGAATTTTTGGATCTCAGGTTAAAAAAATGCCCGGATTGTTCTACTTCGTCAAGTTTCTTTACAAAAGCATCAAGTGCTTTTTTTTCTTTGGGAAATTGGGATAGCAGTTTGGCTACAAAATTATCTTTACCCTGCGCAAAAACATAATCTCTGTCTTTATAATTTATAATGTCAAAACAGTCAACATCCAGTCTTTTAAGCTTCAGATTGTCATATATTCCAATATATTTAAAAAGTTTATACATAAACTGTCCCTTATCAGCGCTGCCAAAATAATGCATTCCTGTATCAAATTTTACTCCATCACGCATGAAGGTTTGCAGATTGCCACCAACAACTTTATTCTTTTCAACCACACACACATGATAACCCTTTTTACTCAGAATGGCAGCTGATAATAATCCACCAAGCCCACTTCCTATTACAACTACGTCGTATTCCATCATTTGCTTAAAACGTAAATAATGTTTGAATTAAATTTTGTATTATCAATGATATTAATACTGCCACCATTTTTCCTGACAATGTCCAAAATAAATTGCCGTGAAACAAAAATAAGTTTTTCCTCTGCTTTGTTAAATCCTATATTGGTTGACATAAATTCTGAGAACCTTGAACCAATCGTCCTCCTTTTCAAATCGGTATCTGTTTCACGAATAATTATTAAACCGTGTTTATTTAATTTCGAAAAGCAACGCTCTATCAATTCCGTTTGTTTCTTCGCTGCCATATAATGAAGCACATCAACGATTAAAAAAACATCACTTTCCGGTAAATTCATGGCTGTTATATTTCCATGTTCAAAAGTCAGGTTTTTAATATCAAAAGTACTGTTCTGTGCAGTAATGATTTTATCCTTGTCATAATCGAAACCGGTAATCTTCCTTTCTTCAGATGTCAATGCAAGCATGGTTGCCATAAACCCATAACCACAACCTACATCTGTAATAATTCCGTTCCGGGGAACGATTTCATTCATGAAGTTGTAATTTTTTTCCAGGCTTAATTTTACCCGGAGATACCATTCCAACACCGGCCCCCTGAAAATATACCGGTTAATGAGATTAAATTTTAACCTATCCGGAACTTCCATTTCCAGTCGGAGTTTATCATATTCTTTTCTCATGAATTTTAAAACACCTTTAGTTTGCTGCGAATAGTCTGATCCGAAGGTTCCGCTTTTTAAATTGATCTTGTCCAGCATTTTTATTACAACCCTGCCCCTACGCAGAAAAAATTCATTTTTATTCAATGCCTGGCCTGGCCCGTGCATCAGAATAGGATGAATTTCAAGATCAAGCTTGTTGGCCAGATAAAATGCGCCTTTATGAAATCGTTTTATTTTACAATTTGCTGATCGTGTCCCTTCCGGGAAGATGAGAACAGAATATCCTTCGTTCATTCGTTCTTTTACACGCTCCGCAGTTTTTTCCAATCCGTCAGAAGAAGGAATAAAATCAACAAACCGGATAACCGGTCCATAAAACCGATGGTTTAATGCCCGGTCATTGGCAAAAATGACAATTTTAGGATGCAACATTAATAAAAACACCAAGTCCAATACCGACTGATGATTAGAAATAATCAACATAGGTTGCTTAAAAGTCTTCTTGGAAAAGTTCACCAGGATCTTTCTAACATGAAGGTTCCAATAAACCACGGTTTTGGAAAAAAACCAGATAAACTGATGAGCAAATTTCTTCTTGATGCTGCTTTTTATAGGCAAAATATTTAAGAGGTGAGCCATTAATATGGAAAAGGTTGATGATAATAAAAAATAAATTAGCGAAACGATACCAAAAAATAAATTATAAAACGTTACCGGCATTTTCCTTTTTTTCCCCCTGTAATACGTTAAAAAATTAAATAGTAAGGGTTGAATAGTAAATGAAATAATAATGGCTGATAAGATTCCTATAACCGAAACCAACGCGATGGATTTAAGCGCTGGGTGTTTGGCAAACAACAAAATGCCCGTTCCAATGATTGTTGTAAACCCCGAAAGTAAAACCGATGTCTTAAATGACTTAAAATTATCCTTATTAAACTGAATTTTATGAAGTAATCCCTTGGTGATAAAAATGCTGTAGTCAACACCCAGTCCGAAAATAAATGTTGAAATAATTATATTAAAAATATTGAATTGAAGGTTAAATATTCCCATAATCCCGATTGTCCAGATCCAGCTTAATACAATCGGTACAAAGCTTATGAAAACAAGCTCAATCCTGCCCAACGATAACAACAAAATAATGAACACAATAGCCATCGATAACCAGATCAACACCCGAAACTGCGATTTGATCAGATTAAACAGGCTTTCAGCAAACTCTTGCCTGTCAAAAAAATAAGAATTGTCAAATTCAACAATGATGTTACGAATCCGGTTCTTCTGCAAACGGTCAACTTTAATCATGGTAATAACTGCTGATTTCTCATCTCGCTGGATTAGATAATCCTGAAAGTAAGAACCAATAATGTCATAGAATTTTTCTATTGACAACGGTTCGAAATTCTTATTCAAAAGACCTGCGAATGTTTTAAATGCAACCGGTTTATACCCAACTTCCTCTCCTTGTTTTGTCAATTTTGAAATCAATGGATTCTTTTTTTTATCCCAGAACAGATTCCACTTTCTGATCTTTTCTTCTTGTTGATCTTTCGTTAGAATTAACTCGTTAATATTATAATACTCCTGAATTACACCTGTACCTTTAAGACTTTCCAGTGAATCAATAATCAGTGCATTGTTCGTAAGCGCCTCCTCCAGGTCTTTGCCGGAAGAAACAACAAAAACCGAAGACAGGGCAAAAGAAGTATTCTGGTTAATTTT